>CBCPNE010000156.1:0-5200 GCA_965120435.1 uncultured Clostridia bacterium | reverse complement strand
CCACTGCACGGCCGTGACTATGGTGGAGAAAGAGTCGTCCAGAAGCACTATATCGCTGGCCTCCTTTGAAACTTCCGTTCCCGTTATACCCATAGCTACGCCCACGTCTGCGTTCTTTATGGCGGGGGCGTCGTTTATGCCGTCGCCCGTAACGGCCACAACATTGCCAAGCGCCTTGAGCAATTTCACCACGCGCATCTTTATAACGGGGGTAGAGCGCGCAATCACGCGTATTCCGGGCAGCATTGCTGAAAATTCCTCGTCGGAAAGATTTTCAATGTCCTTGGCCTCCACGGCAATATGGCTGTCGTCGAGTATTCCCAGCTGCCCGGCTATGGCGCGCGCGGTTATTATGTTGTCGCCCGTGAGCACCTTTATATCTATGCCCGCGCTGCGGCAGTGCGCAACCGCTTCGTACACGTCGGCGCGCAGGGGGTCGGAGATTACCACAAAGCCGTCGAACGTCATACCGCTCTCCACAAGGGCGCGCTCCTCCGCATAGTCGTAAACTCTGTCCAGGGCGCGGTGGGCAAACCCTATTACCCTGCCCGCCTGCGCCTGATAGCCGGCTATTGCCTCCTCTGCGGCGGACCTCTCCTCCGCCGTCATTTCACACATGGAGATAATCTTTTCGGGGCTGCCCTTTGTATAGGCCACAAGCCCGCTGCCCTCCTCTGCGACGGTCGTCATATTCTTTGTCTCTGAAGAGAACGGATAGCTGAACGCCGTTCTGCAGCTTCCGCGCACGGAATTGTAGTCCACGCCCGACTTGTGAGCCGAAACGAGCATTGCGCACTCCGTGGGGTTGCCTATAAATTCGGGAGCGTCCCCCTTAAAATGTACGTCCGCCGTGGAGTTTAGGCAGAAGTTGCGCATCATCGCGCCGTCTGCCGGCAGCTTGTCGGGGGCGACGCGGCTGCCGCCCGTAACAATATCCGTTACCGTCATACGGTTTTCCGTCAGCGTTCCGGTCTTGTCCGAACAGATTACGTTTATACAGCCCACCGTCTCGCACGCGACGAGTTTTTTGACGAGGGCGTTCTGCTTTGACATTTTGATTATATTTATGGCAAGCGTAACGGCCACTATCGTGGGAAGCCCCTCAGGCACGGCCGCGACAATGAGCACTATGCTGTCTATGAACGCGTCGGAAAACAGTCCGAAAATCGTAACGCCGTTCATTCCGTCAAAGCCTGCGACCAACAACTCAATCGCCTGAATTATAAAGATAAGCGCCGCCGCGCACGCGCCGAGCAGCGTTATCAGCTTGCCCAGCCTGCCCAGCTTTTCCTGTAACGGCGTACTCGTCTTGTCCTGGTTGGTGAGTTCGCGGGCAATCTTGCCGAATTCGGTGTCGTCGCCCACCGCGGTGACCACCGCCCTGCCGCTTCCGCCCGTTATAAAACAGCCGGAGTACAGCATATTGTGCCTTTCGGCCACGGGAGTATTTTCCGCCCCGCAAATAAAGTCTGCGTCCTTACTCACCGCCATACTCTCGCCGGTGAGAGCGCTCTCGTCGGACATTAGCTGGCGGCTCTCGATAAGTCTGCCGTCGGCGGCAATCTTGGCGCCCGTCTCCACGCACAGGACGTCGCCTACTACGACCTCCCTCTGGGAAATCATCTTCACTTCGCCGTCGCGCACCACCTTGACAAGCGCGTCCTCGCCTATCTTGGACAGCTCCTCAAACGCCTTGGCGCTCCTGCCCTCCATAATGACGGTTATGGCAACCGAAATGATTATGGCGACGAATATGCCTATACATTCTATATAGTCGAACCCTGCGCCCGTGACGGCGTTTACCGTCTGCACGGCAATCGTAATGGCGAGCGCGACCAGAAGAATGATGAGCATAGGCTCGCACATGGCTTCCCATATCCGCCTGAAAACAGACTTGGGCTTTTCACGGGTGAAGCGGTTTTCTCCGTGCAGAAGCCTGCTCTGTTCAACCTGTTCGCCGTTCAGACCCTTTTCCTGGTCTGTCCCGCAGGAAGAGAGAGCGTCCTCTGCGGACTGCATATACTCCTTCATCTGCATTTTCCTCCGTTCAGCGTATTACAAAAAAATACCCGCAGGCCCCAAGGGCCGGCGGAAAAGAAAAAACTCGCCGTATAGCCCTTTGCTAAGGTTATACGTGAGTCTGGTAAATTTAAGGCAGGCCAGGCTGGTTTCAGCCACGATGTTGGTTGACTGCCACGCGCACGGGGCGCGCTTACTACTCCCCCACGGGATTTATCTGTTGTAAATATATTAGCATACGGGCAAATTGCCTGTCAACATATTTTTGCCTGTTTTTTGCTGCATTTGCAATAATTTTGTAAAATGGGCGCGGACTATTCGCCCTCCGCCGCCTCCCCCGGAGAGAGCAAACCGTTTATAAAGTCGGCCGCCTGGCGGCAGTTGACAACATATCTTACAACCTTTTTCTTCCGCTGCCCCTCAAGGATAAAGATTACTTTTCCGTAATTGGAGCTGCCCGAATAGGCCCAGCCGCTGAGTACATATCCGAGCTTTGCGCACGAAGCCTTTACGCACGCTACGCCTGAGGCGGGAAAGCTCTCCGAAGAACCGTTTCTGTGATAGATAACGATATATCCGTCGCTGCGGTACGCGATTGTGCAGGGCGGCGCAGAGCAGTTCTCCTTTACTTCATTCAGCGCCACGCGGAATATTAATATACACACCGCAGCGTCTGCCGCCACGAGCAGGACGACGAGCGTCCAGAAGAGCGCGGATACGGTTTCGAGCAGAAACATCACGCCCACCTGTACGAATATAAGTATAAACACGTTAATAAGTATGGCGATAAACACCGAACCGGTTATCGCCTCTTTCATTCTCAATGGCGCGCGCCCTGCAAGCGGGGTGATTTTTACCTGACTTTCAGCCATACATACCTCACGAATAAATTTTATCACCGCGTTTTAAATATGTCAAACGGCAAGAGTCGTTGCACCGAATGACGGTATTGCGCACAAAAGCAGATTTTTTTTGAAACTTTGCATTGCGTGCTCTCCATCGCGCGCGTAAGTCCCTTTTTTATAAAAAATCAGTCCGGAACAACCTCCGCACGCCCGAAAAAAAAATTTTTTGCCGCAAAATATTGAGGCGTGCCGTGCGGCGCGCCTCTCTGAGTATGTTAATTACTCTGCCTTTCTCTTCACTTCCAGCAGGGTAGTCACTCCCTGCCCGTCCAGCTTTTCGTAAAGCTCCTCGCCGACGTTGACGATGGATACCTTCATCTTTCCGTCCAGCTTCTTTTTTGTTCCAAGCAACAACAGCAGAGCCTCCTTTGCAAAGCGCCCCACTTCGCCAAGGTCAATCTCTATTCTGTTTACGCCGTCTTTCACCGCGGAAAGATTTTCCTTTAAAAACCCCTCCGCTTCAGGTATGCAGTCGGCGCCGAAGTCACCTTTGATATACACGGTGAGCGCGCCGCCATTGCATTTCTGTTCTATATTCATCCGAACCTCCCGGCGCGGCTGCTCCGCGCCAACGCGCTTAAAAACGCAGTTACTATATAATAAAGTCCACAGTTTGTCAAGGACTTTTACAATAGAATACGCAATTTATTAATCCGCCGAACTATTGTCTCCGTCCTCCGGCCGGGAGCAGAATCCGCCCTTTGCGGAAGTTCCGCGGCAGTCTGCGGCAAAGCCTTACCCGTTGAAGCGGCCTGCATTGCCGCGCTCCGCCCAACTGCCTCTCCCCGCCGTATGCAGCGGTGCAGGACAAGACTGTTATTGCAATAATTTATTAACGCATTTGCTAATTAATGTACGCGCGCGCACGCACACGATAAAATTTTTTTTAAAAATTTTTAATTTACCTATTGACAAACTGAAAAGCAGTGCTATAATAAAGGTACAAAAGATAATTTCAAACAAAAAATGTTAGCGCTAAACATTTTGACTGAAATAATAAAGAACGAGGTAAGAGATGAAGTTCAAGTAGCCCCGAAAGGGGGTCAATGTTATACCGTAGAGCGGACAGCGTAAAGTGTACCGCCCGTTAAGATATAAGTTGAATAGCTAAATTAAAAGGAGGTAAAGAACATGAAAAGAATGTTTATCTTCCTCAAAGCTACTACGAATGTAAGGAGGGTAGTCCAATGAACAGTTTTACCCGGGAGACCTTATTCTGAAAACACGGTTTTAATTTCACAGGGATTTAAATCGGTTTCCGGAAATATCGGTTAGAAAACCGCCGCGTAAAAGGCAGCGGGCGGAAGGAGGTCATCCTGAAATACAACCGGAAACAGATATAGAGTTTACGTAAAGTTGAATTACCTTAACCGTCGGGCAAAAGTTTTATAACTTCCGTACAAGAGAGTTTTTAAACTCCGGATAAGAAGACGATTGAGGCGTAAGAAATAAGATTTTACGCAGACGGCGCGGGAATCTGACAAGCGTAAATAAAATATCTGCGAAGGCAGTAAATCAGGCAAGCACCACTCCCCTTAAGCTTTTGAAACAGCAGTCAGACAACTGAAAGATACGGAAATTAAGAGGTTTACCTGTAAGGCGTTTGCCGCAAGTGCATTATAAGATAGCACCGTATAAAGCGGAAGCGGGTCTCGAAATTAAAATTTAATAAAATGCGAATACAATACCTGCACAGACGTAATTGTGCAGGTTTTTGTGCCCAAGCTGCCGACTGACGGGGCGAGGCGCGCATCCCCCCACCGCTTAAGTTTGCGGAGTCGGCCGAGCAAAAGGCCACAAAAATATATTGCACGGGAGGGTCGTGTGCCGCAGGGCGCATAAGAGAACAGGCGAAAGAGCAAACAGGCGTCTGCGGCGCGCGCAACCCCCTCAACGACCGAAAAGTCAATTCGGCAACAAATCTGCTGAAGTTGCAGCAGAGCAGAAAGAGGCGGTTTAAGGCAACCTTAATATGTATTCCGTCGCGCGGGTGCAAATAAAATGCACCCGCGTGATGAAAAATAGTTTTGCGGAGAGTTGTCGTGGAACGGTATCGCGCTCCCACCCGCATACAAAAGAAGTACATTAAAATTTTATGCAATCTGCAGATAGTCGCGCGACGGTCGGAACGTGCATATCTGCAAAATTCGGGGTAAAAAAGGGGCGGGCTTTTCCGTCCGGGAAATATGTCTGTGTGTGGGGTCCCCCGCGGCGGTCTGCCGCGGGGGACCCTTATTTTCCGCTTTTTCCATCTCCTCTTCTTTCTCCGCCGTCAA
>CBCPNE010000155.1:0-3478 GCA_965120435.1 uncultured Clostridia bacterium | reverse complement strand
AAGAATGGGGTCAATTTCATTGGCAATGAATTCGGTAACCTGAGAGGGCGCTCTCCCTATGAACCTGGAGGCGTCAAGAATATCGTTAAGCTTATCCTTTACTGCGGCAAACATGTCGTCTGCCTTTATAAGCTCTATAAGGTTGTTGTCAAGCCCTCTCTCCTTTACGTTGCGGCCTGCCTCCATAGAGAGGACGCGGATGCGCTCGTGCAGTTCCTGCCTGTTTCCGCCCGCCTTTACGCACTCCATCATTATGTTTTCCGTTGCCATAAAAGGCAGCTCCGCCGCAATATGCCTTGCAATCACCTTGTCGTAAACCACAAGGTTTTCAGAAACGTTCATATAGATATTAAGTATGCCGTCCAAGGCAAGGAAGGCCTGAGCATTGACTATTCTGCGGTTGGCGGAATCGTCCAGAGTGCGTTCAAACCACTGCGTGCCCGCCGTTATCGCGCTGTTCATCGGCAGGGATATTACAAAGCGCGCCAAAGAACCTATTCTTTCGCTGCGCATAGGGTTGCGCTTATAAGCCATTGCAGAGGAACCTATCTGTGATTTTTCAAACGGTTCCTCAATCTCCTTCATATTCTGAAGAATTCTTATGTCGTTGGAAAATTTATATGCGCTCTGGGCAATCTGCGACAGCACGCACAGCACGTTATAATCAAACTTGCGGGGATAGGTCTGACCGGTTACACCGTAAACCTTGTCATATCCAAGCTTTTTCACCACACTGTTTTCAAGCTCTTTGACCTTGGCTTCGTCGCCGTCAAACAGTTCCATAAAGCTTGCCTGTGTGCCCGTTGTACCCTTTACTCCGCGAAGCCTGAATGAATCCAACAGGTTTTCAAGGTTATTGTAGTCCATCTCAAGGTCCTGAAGCCAAAGAGTAGCGCGCTTGCCGACAGTGGTGAGCTGCGCGGGCTGAAGGTGAGTGAATCCGAGCGTGGGCATATCCTTGTATCTGAGCGCGAATGCCCTGAGCTTATCCATAACGTTGACAAGCTTGGTCTTTATTATAAGCAGAGCGTCGCGCATAATTATGAGTTCTGAATTACAGTCCACATAACAGCTCGTGGCGCCGAGATGAATTATCGGCATTGCGGACTTCGCCTGCTCGCCGAAGGCCTTTACATGCGCCATTACATCGTGGCGGACTTCACGTTCATACTTTTCAGCCGCGTCATAATTGATATTATCCGCATACTTCTTCATCTCTTCAATCTGAGACTTTGTGATATTCAGCCCAAGCTCCATTTCAGCCTCGGCGAGTGCTATCCAAAGTCTGCGCCACAGCCTGAAGCGCTTGTCGTCTGAAAAGTTTTCGGCCATTTCACGGCCTGCATATCTGGTAATTAGCGGATTGGCGTAAACAGTGTTGTCTGTCATAAAATTCTCCAAATTTCTCTTTTATATTTTATGGTATAGAATATCAGTTCCTTTTGGGTTCCGGATATTCTTCGCCGAATGTTTCCGCCGTGACTTTCTTCATAACCTGAGGGTCAAGCGGCTTGTCCCTGTAATCTGTTCTGACAGAGGCTATCTCGTCAACAACATCCATTCCCTCAACAACTTTGCCGAAAGCGGCATACTGCCCGTCGAGGTGCGAAGCGTTTTTGTGCATGATAAAGAACTGCGAACCGGCGCTGTCTGGCGACATAGCACGCGCCATTGAAAGCACGCCGCGCAGATGCTTTACATCGTTCTTAGCGAAGCCGTTGAGGGCGAACTCTCCCTTTATCGTGTACCCGGGACCGCCCGTACCCACTCCGGCAGGGTCGCCCCCCTGAATCATAAATCCCTCTATCACCCTGTGAAAGATAAGACCGTCGTAAAAGCCGCTTTTCACAAGCATCAAAAAGTTATTGACCGTATTGGGAGCTTTATCAGGATAGAGTTCGGCTACTATCTTTTTGCCGTTCTCCATCTCTATAGTAACCAAAGGATTCTTCATTTTTTCACCTCTTCACTCAATTTCTGAATATTTTTCAAGCTTTACGCCCGCCTCGTCAAACAACTTCAGCGAAAAATCGTCCGGATAACCGTCTTTGTAGACCACGCGGGAAATGCCCGAATTTATGATAATTTTTGCGCATATGACGCACGGTTGGTGTGTACAGTACAGGGTACACCCCTCTACGCTGGAGCCCACCCTGGCCGCCTGAATTATGGCGTTCTGTTCGGCATGGACAGCATAGCATATCTCCTGCATCGTCCCGCTCTTTATCCCCATGTTGACGCGCAGACACTCACCTTTATCAACGCAGCTCTTTATACCTTGAGGTGCGCCGTTGTAACCTGTGGCGATTATGCGCTTATCCCTTACTATGACGGCGCCGACGTGTCTGTCCGGCTTATAGCAGCTCGACCACCCGCCGATATGCTCAGTCAGCTCCATAAATCTTCTGTCCCATTTATCCATACTTTCCGCCTCTTAAAGGTACTTGAATTATTGTAACACATTTTTCCCCGAATTGCAATTTTTTACATTTATAATGTTTAACTTTATTTGCCGTCGTTTATAAAATATCTGTACAAAAAAATCAAGTTTCGGAGGAATCTTCATATGAACATAAGACCTTTGTTTGACAAAGTCGTGGTTGAAGCGCTTAAGGCGGAAGAAAAGTCCAAAGGCGGCATCATTCTTACGGCTGCCGCGCAGGAAAAGCCCGCAACCTGCATAGTGATTGCAGTAGGCCCCGGCGGTGTTGTTGACGGCAAAGAAATAGTAATGCAGGTCAAGCCCGGCGACAAAGTTCTGCTTTCAAAGTACAGCGGAACAGAAGTAAAAGTTGACGGCAAAGAATACACTATCATACGTCAGAGCGACATTCTGGCTGTAGTTGAGTAATCAGGAGGAATCAGAAAAATGGCTAAACAGATTAAATACGGCGACGAGGCCAGAAAGGCGCTTGAAAAAGGCGTAAACGTAATTGCTGACACGGTAAAAATAACGCTCGGCCCCAAGGGCAGGAACGTGGTGCTTGACAAGAAGTTCGGCGCTCCGCTCATCACAAACGACGGCGTTACCATTGCAAAGGAAATTGAGCTTGAGGACCCGTTCGAGAACATGGGCGCACAGCTCGTTAAGGAAGTTTCCACCAAGACCAACGACGTAGCCGGCGACGGCACCACCACCGCTATGCTGCTTGCCCAGGCCATAATACGCGAAGGACTTAAAAACCTTGCCGCAGGCGCTAATCCCATAATACTTAAAAAGGGCATTTCGGCAGCAGTTGATACCGCCGTTGCAAAGATTAAGTCTATATCCAAACCCGTTGAAAACAAGCTCGGCATCTCACAGGTTGCCTCCATTTCCGCAGGCGACGAAACTATAGGCGAACTTATAGCCAACGCTATGGAGATTGTCGGCAAAGACGGCGTTATAACTGTTGAAGAGGGCAAGTCGATGACTACCGAACTGACCACCGTTGAGGGTATGCAGTTCGACAGAGGCTATGCCTCCGCCTATATGGTT
>CBCPNE010000154.1:0-2755 GCA_965120435.1 uncultured Clostridia bacterium | reverse complement strand
AGCTGCCGACGCGCGCCTCAAGGAGCTTGGCATTGAAAAGGCCGACTTCTCTCCGCACTACAGCTGCAAAATCTGCAATGACACAGGCTATGATTCGCTTGGCAGAACATGCGAATGCATGAAAAAATTTATAGAAGAATACAAAAAACAGTAAAAATATATATAAAAAGACGGCCGAACCAAAAGCTTCGGCCTGTCTTTTTATGGAGCTGTTAGCGGGATTTGAACCCGCGACCTCGTCCTTACCAAGGACGTGCTCTACCTGCTGAGCCATAACAGCGTTTTTGAAATCGCACGACGTTCGCGCAACACCCCGATATGCGGCGGTTACTTTGTAATTATATTTCAAACGACCTGCAATGTCAAACAAAAATATCAACAAAAAGCCATAAAAAAGTAAAAACATTTTATCACAATTATATTGTATCCGCCCTTCGCCTACGCTCAATAACATAAACGGCCGCAGTCAGGCGGCCGTTATTAACTGTATTATAAGCTTTCATGTGTGTTCTCTGTCGTCATTATCCGCTGTCTTCTTATGTCGATTGGGCTTGAAACTGAGTTTATTCTTAATGAACCAATCAATTTTATCTGAATACCTGCATACCAAATAAAACAGCCCGATGACGGCGGCTATTATGAGCGCCCAGCACATAATACCCCACCACGTCGTGAACGGTATAGAGTCAAACGACAGTGAAGAGAGCGTTATTGACAGCGCCCGCGTTATAAAAATCATTATCAGAAAGTACGGCCATGTCATCGACGAAAGCCCCGCCACAAAACACAGAACATCGTCCGGGAAGAGAGGCAGAAGAAACATTATGGAAAGAATAAGGTAATCCTTACCCTTAATCTTTTTAAGCCACTTTTCAAGTTCTTCTTTACCAACAATCCAGCAGACAACCCTGTAACCAAGCAATCTTCCTATGGCAAAGGCAACGACAGAACCAACAAAAATTCCGATAAAACTGTAGAGCGAACACCACCACGGGCCGAACAGCGCAGTGCCTGCCATTACCGTCACCGTACTCGGTATCGGTAAAACGACAACCTGAAGGAACTGGAACAGAATGAATACCGCTACAGTTACTCCGTAACTGCCTGAATTGGCAATATACTCTCTCAGCGCCTCTATGCTGGTCATATCTTTTATAAAACCTGTAGCGCACACAGCAAAAAATATACCTGCAATGATTAGGATACAGACGATAAGGCATAAAAACAGTCGATAGAGAGTTTTTAAATCAAAGATATAAAATATAAGCCCGCACAACATTATGATGAACATCAGGCCGATTGCGAGCGAAACCAGAAGTGTGCGGTGCGAGTTTATAAAATTTATACTGTCATAAAGAAGCCCGGCCACTATAAAAACACAGGCCGCCGCACAGCCTAAAACTACGGCAGTTACATTAAGGATATGAATAATTGTCGGGCGTGTTCCTTGCTTCGTCATAATAGTTCGTTTACCATATATTATATATAAAACTGCACAAAAATATAATGTGAGAAAAAAAACTATTGCCTATTTCCCGAAGTTTTTGACCGCGTCTGTAGCAAGTTTGTCGCAGATATTGTTATATTCGTCGTCTGCGTGCCCCTTGACCTTATTGAAACTGACTTTGTGTATGCGGGTGAGATTTAGAAGTTCCTGCCACAGGTCGGCATTCAGCACCGGTTTTTTATCCGGCTTGACCCAGCCCGACTTCTCCCAACCGTACACCCAGCCGGAATTGAAGGCGTTTACCGTATAGGCTGAATCGCTGTATACGTTTACCTCGCACGGCTGGTTGAGGCATTTAAGACCCTCTATAACCGCGGTAAGTTCCATTCTGTTGTTTGTAGTATCCGGTTGGGCGCCGCAAATACGCCTTTCATGTCCGTTATACATAAGCACCGCGCCGTATCCGCCGACGCCAGGATTGCCGGAACAGGCGCCATCCGTATAGAGGGTAACGCTCTTCATAATTTATTCTGACAATTCCTTTGAACGCCTTACGCAAGCAGACACCGCGTCGTCCACTATTCCCCTGAAGTTTCTCTCTTCAAGTACTTTAACCGCCTCTATCGTGGTGCCACCCTTGCTGCACACTCGCTTTATCAGTTCAGGTACGGGCACGTCGCTCTCGCTGACCATCTCGGCTCCGCCGATGACTGTCTGGACGGCGAGAATTGTAGCCTCACCCTTTGTTAGTCCCTGCTTTATCCCCGCGTCAATCAGGCTGTCTATAAACATAAACACATAAGCAGGGCCGCTGCCGCTTATGCCCGTGACTGCGTCCATCTTCTCTTCCCGCAGACTGAGAACGGTTCCAAGGCAATTTAAAACGCCGCTTATAAAGTCTATGTCGTCGTGGTTGCCGTTGAAATCTGTCATATCTACGCCGATTACGCCGCTGCCTATAGAACAAGGGAGATTGGGCATACACCTTGCCACTTTAACGCCCCTGCCGAGTGCGGCCTTAATCTTGTCGCGCTTTACGCCCGCCATAATGGATATGACCTTTTGGGGCGCAACGCCGTCCATCGCCTCTACAGCGGCCGCGAAATTCTGGGGCTTTACCGCAAACAGCACATATTCACAGTTTTCAGCGATATACTTGTTGTTTGTGGTACCCACAACGCCCAGTTCTGCGGCACGGTCTAAAGCTTCCTCCGAAAGGTCGCTTACCACAACTTTCTTTGCCCTTAAAAAATCAGAGTTGATAACACCTTTAAGTATGGACTGAGCCATAAAACCACAACCGACAAT
>CBCPNE010000153.1:0-3040 GCA_965120435.1 uncultured Clostridia bacterium | reverse complement strand
GGAAAAAACAATGTTCAGACTTAAGGAACTGAGGCTGGAAACCGGAATGAAGCGGAGCGAACTTTCAGCCGTGCTAAACATACACCAGAATACGCTTGCCAACTATGAAAATGAAACACGTCAGGCTCCCTATGAACTGCTGATAGTGTTTGCTAACTTTTTTGATGTTTCGATAGATTATCTGTTGGGCAGAGACCAGACAAAGAACACTTTCCGCCAAGAACAGCAACCTCTTCCGCTGTCTGCAAAGGAGCGGGAACTGATTTGTTGCTACAGGGTATGTGACAGCAAAGCAAGACAGAGGATTATGGAATATGCAAGGCTGTGGCAGGGAAAGACAGACGAATAACTTTTGATTTACAGCAGCCGGGATTTTACGACAACTGAAAATGCAGGCCCTCCGCAGAATCTGCGGAGGGCCTGTGATTTTTCCGGCTTAAAAAAGCTATCCGTTGCAGCAGTTGCAATTATTGCAGCAGCTGCAGCCCGACGAAGAACGGGAATTCCCGCAGGAACTGCTGCAGCAGTTACAACCCGACAGAGAGCTGTAATCGGCACTGTTGCAGCCGCAGGGCCAGAGGGCGTACTGCGAGGCGTAATAGGCGTCAAACCCGCAGCAGTTGCCGCAGCTGCCGCAGGAGAACAGATTTAAAAGCCCGCGCCAGTTATTGCCGCAGGATGAACAGCCAAAGAATGAACTGCGGCTTCCCGAACAGTTGTTGCAGTTACAGTTATTGCACATAATTTATAATGTCCTTTCTCATATGTGATGAGGCAAAGGTTTTCCCCTCTGCCCCCTATTACATTATATGAAATGGCGCGGCGGATGAGTTCCGCCGCGCACAATGTGCATTTATTCAATTGATTATTTGCCGAAATACCTCTTGAGAAGGCCCGCAAAACCTGCGCCGTGACGGGCTTCGTCCTTGGCCATTTCGTGAACGGCGTCGTGAATGGCGTCATAGCCGAGCTGCTTTGCACGCTTTGCTATTGCAAGTTTACCCTCGCACGCACCCTGTTCTGCCGCCGCACGGAGTTCAAGGTTCTTCTTGGTGGAATCGGTTACAACCTCGCCGAGAAGTTCAGCAAATTTAGCTGCGTGTTCGGCTTCTTCATAGGCGTAACGCTTGTAAGCTTCAGCTATTTCGGGGTATCCCTCCCTTTCGGCCACCCTTGCCATTGCAAGATACATACCTACTTCGGTACATTCACCGGTGAAGTGAGCGCGAAGGCCTTCCATAACCTCCTTATCCTCTACAACGCCGTCGCCTACGTGATGTTCGCAAGCAAACTTGGGAGCGCCCTCATCCGCTACGGGAACAAAAGTCTTGGCCTTGCAAACGGGGCAAACTTCTACATCGTCGGCAACTATTTCGCCGCATACAGTACATCTTTTCATAATTTAAAACTCCTTGATATTTATTAGAAATCAATCTTAATAAGATTATAACATCTGATTTCTGAAAAATCAAGTCTTTGAGGAAAATTTTTTTGCAATATTTGTAAAAACTGTGTAAAGTCTTTTGCAAAAACTTTGGCCCCCGCACTTTCAAGACATTCGCGCCTCCTGTATCCCCAGAGCGCGGCCACGCCGAACATACCCGCATTGGCCGCCGTGCGAACGTCCGTTTCACCGTCGCCGCAGAACGCACATTCTTCAGGCCGCACGCCGAGAGACGCGGCTATGCAGAGCGCGGCGGACGGGTCGGGCTTGAGGGGAAATCTGTCCGTCTGCCCCAAAATTATGTCAAATCCGTATTCACCCAGCTTGTCTGCGCACACCTTTTCCGCCGCCTTCTGCGGTTTGTTTGTGAGAACGGCAAGCTTTACGCCACGGCTTTTGAGCAGTCGCAGAGCCGCGTCCTCCCCGTCGTACAGACGGGTGAGCGAATTATCGCACGCGGCGAATACGGGCACATAGTATTCGTACACCGCGCGGGTGAGAGCCGCGCTCTGAGCGGGCACAGCCCTCTCTATCAGCTTGTAAGCCCCGTCCCCCACCATCTCAACCGTCCTTTCAAGAGTCACCTGTGGCAGAGAAAAGCGGGCGAGAGCGTCATTCAATACCCTGTGGATGTCAGCCGAAGTGTCCAGCAGGGTGCCGTCCAAATCGAATATAACGGCTTTGAGCATTTACATCTTCTCCGGCACGCCTATACCCAGAAGGGACAACGCGTTTTTGAGGGTCTGAAGGGCCGCCGCAGTAAGCGCAAGACGGAAATCCCTCTTGTACCCTTCCGCAGTGAGAATTTTACAGTCGAAATAGAATTTATTGAACTTCTGCGCGAGGTCGACCGCGTAGCGCGCAACGGCGCTCGGTTCGTACTTCTCCGCCGCTTCCTTTACGGCACTTCCGAATGAGGCAAGCTGTTTTACCACCTCCGCCTCCTGAGGGAGAAGGTCGTCTGTGCTGTAGCTTTCAGGCACGCCGCCCTTTTCAATGACGGAATTTGCGCGGGCGCAGGTGTACTGAACATATACGCTCGTCTCACCCTCAAAGCTTAAAACTTTGTCGTATGAAAAAACTATGTCCTTTATTCTGCCGTTGTACAGCGCGCCGAAGAGAACTGCGCCTATGCCGACCTTTTCAGCCACTTCGGCCTTGTTTTCAAGCGCGGGGTTCTTTTCGTCTATGATTGCGTAAGCCTTTTCAACGCATTTTTTTATTACGTCTTCAAGCCACACCACCTTGCCCTTGCGGGTAGACATCGCGCCGTCCTCTAAAGAAACCATTCCGAACGCGACATGCACAAGGTCCGCCGCCCACTCCTTGCCCATAAGTTCAAGCACTTTGAACACCTGTCTGAAATGCAGATTCTGCTGATAGGCGACAACATACAGGCACTTGTAAAAATCGTAGGTATTTTTGCGGTAAATCGCCGCGGCAAGGTCGCGCGTGGCGTACAGCGAAGCGCCGTCTGAACGAAGAATGAGGCAGGGCGGCATTCCGTACTTTTCAAGGTCTACAATCTGCGCGCCCTCGCTCTCCTTAAGCAGCTTCTTTTCCTTAAGCTCGTCTATCACGGGCTGCATCTTGTCG
>CBCPNE010000152.1:0-8525 GCA_965120435.1 uncultured Clostridia bacterium | reverse complement strand
ATAAGGAGGTTGAACAGAAAAATTGAACGATGAAGGCATAAGGGAGGCGCTTATAAGGTGCGCCGTCGGCTTCGGCACAAACGAGGTCGTGGAGGAGTACGCAATGGACGGCGGAGAGCTGCGGCTTGTAAAGCGGAAGGTCACGCAGAGGGACGTCCCGCCCGATATAAAGGCGGTGAAGATGCTTATGGACGGGGAGGCGGAAATAGGCGGAATGAGCGACGAGGAGCTTGAACAGCGCAGACAGAAACTTATAGCAATGCTGAAGGAGGAAAATGATGGAGATTAGGGCAAACGACGGGCCGAATGAGTTGACGGCCGAACAAAAACTTGTGCTGGACGTGGAGCAGGACTTTGCTACAAGGCAGCGGGAGAGGCGTTCGCTTGAGGCGGGCTGGGAGCTGAATATGAACTTTCTGTGCGGCAACCAATACTGCGGCATAAACGCCTCGCTGGAGATTGAGGAGGACAAAAAGGGTTATTACTGGCAGACGAGGCGGGTATTCAACAACATAGCCCCCACGGTGGAGGTTCGCCTTGCAAAGCTTGCGCGCATACGCCCCGCCCTTGCCGTCCGCGCCGCCTCTGAAGAGGAAGCCGACCTCGCCGCCGCCAAACTTTCTGGCGCAATTCTCGCCGCCGCTGGCGAGCGCGCGGGGCTGGAAAACGCTCTGTCGCAGGCCACGCTGTGGTGTGAAACGTGCGGCACGGCCTTCTATAAGGTGATATGGGACAACGAAGGCGGCGGCGTCGTAGGCCTTACGGAGGAGGGCAGGAAGATGCGCGAGGGGGACGTTTCTGTTGCCGCCGTGTCGCCGTTTGAAATTTATCCCTACTCCCTTTCGGAGGAGAGCGTGCAGGCCCAGCCCTCTCTGATTCACGCCCGCGCCGTCTCCGTGCAGGATATATACGCGGCCTACGGCGTAAAGCTTGCAGGCAGGGACATAGACGAATTTTCTCTCGCGCCCTATTCCGCCGCCTCACATTCTTGCTGCGGCGGACTGCGCGCCACGCGCAGGGGATATGAGGTGGTGATAGAGCGATACAGCCGCCCCACCGCCGACCTGCCCGAAGGCAGGCTGACCGTAGTTGCGGGCGGAAAACTGCTGTACGACGGCTCCCTGCCATACAGGAACGGCGACGACGGCGAGAGAACGTATCCCTTCGTAAAGCAGACCTGTATGCCGCTTGCGGGCAGTTTTTACGGTTCGAGCGTGGTGGACAGGCTGATACCCGTACAGCGCGCGTACAACGCCGTGCGCAACCGCAAGCACGAATTTCTGAACAGAATTTCTATGGGCGCGGTGGCGGTGGAGGACGGCTCGCTGGACACGGACGAGCTGATAGAGGACGGCCTGCGCCCCGGCAAGGTTATAGTTTACAGGCAGGGCGGCAAGCCGCCGGAGATGCTTACGCTGGGCAGTATGCCTGAGGCATTTGAGCGGGAGGAGGAGACGCTCAGGGATGAATTTTCCCGCATATCCGGCACGGGCGACATAACGCAGAACGGCGGCTTTTCTTCCGTTACCTCCGCCACGGGGCTGCAGCTGCTTGTGGAGCAGGACGACGCCCGCCTCAACGTGTGCTACGACAGCATAAAACAGGCGCTCAGGCGCATAGGCAGGCTCATACTCCGCCTTTACAGGCAGTTTGCAACCGATACCCGTCTTTTAAAGAGCGCGGGGGACGGCGGCGAACTCAGGCTGTACTACTTCAAAGGCAGCGACATATCCTCCGACGACGTCGTTCTGGAATCGGACAGCGACATAAACCTCACCCCCGCGGAGAGGCGCACCGTCATATACGAGATGATAGAAAAGGGACTGCTTTCTGACGACGACGGCAGGCTGAGCCGCTCGGTGAAGAACAAGGTGCTGCAGTTCATCGGGTACGACAACTTTGCCGGCGAGCGGGACCTGTCGCGGATGCACGCGGCGCGGGCGGGGGAAGAGAACGTGGCTCTGCGCGGGGGAGAGGTCTCCGTCAACGGGTACGACGACCACGAAATACACATAAAGGAACACACCGCATTCATCCTTTCGGGAGGCGTCTCCGGAGATGTTGAATCGCGCATATGCGCACATATAAATTTACATAAAAAATTACTGAAGGAGGAAAGAGATGGATAACCTTACGGAAAACGGCCGGGGTACGGCAAACGCCGCGGAGGCGGAAAGTGTGGAAGAGGTTGCGGCAGACCTTGGCAAATTCAGGGACGTAAAGGCCCTAATCAGCGCCTACAAGAGCCTTGAGGCCGAATTCACCCGACGCAGTCAGCGGCTGAAAGAGCTTGAGGAAGGGCAGAGCAAGGCGGAGGCGGCCGCGGCGGCGGCAGACGAGCCAAAGCCCTCTGCGGCGCACACCGACGAACAGTTTTTGTATGAGGCGGCGGCCGCAAACGCCGCCGTGAGGGAGCGCATAATAGGCGACTACCTCAAAGCGGTTGCAAACGGGCGCGGAGCGCCGTTCGTCACGGGCGGTACGGGCGTTCGTTCGCCCGTAAACCGTCCCGCAACCATTGCGGAGGCGGGACGGCTTGCGGAACAATTTTTAAACGGCGGAAAATAAAGGAGGACAACATTTTTGATTACTATTGAAAACGCAGACAAGGCCCTTAAGACGTACTATCTGGAGGCGGTTTCGGCACAGCTTGACTGTATTTCGCCCTTTTATGCGGCGATTGAAAAGAACAGTTCGCAGGTGTACGGCAAGGAGGTAAAGCTCGCCGTGGTGAGAAGCGGCGGGGCGGGCGTATATGCCGGCGCGGAGGACGGAGACCTGCCCGAACCTTCAAAGAACAGGTACATAACGCTCACCTCACAGCTGAAGAACATCTACGGCACCATAGAGATTTCCGACAAGGCCCTGCGCGCCTCGCAGAATTCAGAGGGCGCGTTTGTAAATCTTCTCAACGCGGAGATGGAGGGACTGCTCTCCTGCGCAAAAATAAACTTTTCGCGTATGCTGTACGGCGACGGCAACGGCTACATAGCGTCCATAGAGGACGTTGACGGGCAGAAGCTGTATGTGGATACGGTGGGGCGATTCAGCGAGGGTATGCGCGTGGATATGCGTTCGCTCGCCTCGGAAGTGGACGGCGGCAGCGACCTCACGGTGACGGCTGTGGACTACTCCGAAGGGTATATAGAGCTGTCATCCCTGCCGGACGTTTCGCTTGCGGGCAAATTGCTCTATGCCCACGGGGCATACGGAAACGAGATAACGGGTTTCCGCGCGCTGTTCGGCACGGACGACATCTACGGCCTTGAGAGGAGCGGGGAGAGCTTTCTCAATCCCGTACAGTTCAACGTAGCCACCCTTACGGAAGAGGCCATAATGGACAAGATAAACTATCTTGAAGAGTTCTACAACAACCGTCCCGATATGCTCTTGTGTTCTTACAGGACGAGGGCGAAGATAGCCGCTCTGCTTCTGGACAGCAGACAGCAGGTGAACACCGCCGTTCTGACGGGCGGCTACAGCGCAATACTCTTCGACGGTATCCCCGTGGTTGCGGACAGATACTGCGGCGACGACGTTATTTACCTTGTAAACACCAAGGACTTCTGCATATGCCAGCTTTGCGACTGGGCGTGGCTTGAGGACGAGGACGGCAAGATTCTGAAGCAGGTGCCCGGCAAGGCGGCGTACGGAGCTACGCTCGTCAAGTATGCCGAACTCATCTGCAAAAAGCCGTGCGCGCAGGGCGCGATATACGGCTTCTGATAAATTTATTTTAAGGCGGCTGAGCCGCGGAGGTGAAATTTTATGTTGGTTGCGGACGTGATAAAGGACGCGCTTATTATGCTCGGCAGGGAGGAGGACGCCGAAAAGTTTGCTTCGGGCGATTACGGGGAGGACGGCGAACTCTCCCGCACGCTGGCCGAACTGCTTCACTGCTTCAACGCCGTGGAGGACGAACTCTCCCGCGGCTTCTTTCCGCTCTGCCGCGAAGAAACGCTCGTGTGTTCGGGCGGCAGGATATACTTTACAGACTTTTCCAGAACTCCCGTAAAGGTGGTTTCGGTGAAGAGGAACGGCAGGGCGGCAAGGTACGTCATAGAGCCCGAATACATCGCCGCCGCCGACGGCAGCTACACGGTTAAGTACGAGTACTGCCCCGCCCGCAAGCAGCTGGACGGGGAGAGCGACTACCCCGGCTATCCCGTGGGCGAGCGCCTGCTCGCCTGCGGCGTGGCCGCCGAATACTGCCTGATAGAGGGCGCCGTGGAGGAGAGCGAAAGCTGGGAGAGCCGCTACCGCGGCGAGATAGAGCGGCTGCGCCCCTATGCGAAGGGAGTTATTCCCGCGCGGGGGTGGATATGAGGTATGTTGAGCGCAGAACGGAGTTTGCGGAAAACGGGGCGGAGGATTGCAGACTCGCGGGAGAGGACGGGGCGTGCGGCGTACTCTACGGTCTGAAGGCTACGGCGCGCGGGCTGGAGCCGCGCTGGTCGGCCGTGCAGACGCAGACTTCGGGCGCGCCGCAGGCGGCGGCGGGCGGATGCCTTACCTCCTCCGGCAATCTGTACCTGTATGACGGGGAGGGCGTAGTGTACCGCTCCACGGGCGCGGCGGGAAATTTCTACCCCGTGGCAACCGGCCTTTCAGACCTGCCGTTCTTTGCGGAATGTCAGGAGGACGGAGAGGACTTTCTGCTGATAAGCGACGGAACGGTCGCCCGCGTTGCAAGGGAAAACATTGTGGAGAACGACGAGCTTGCCTCCGTGACGGGCGGAGTGGTGCATTACTCCCGCCTGTTCGGCATAGACCGCGACGACAAAAGGCTGATACGCTGGTCGCGGGCGGGGGACGTGCACGACTGGGAGCAGAGCCTGAGCGGCGGGGGCTATGTGCGGCTGGACGGCAGGCGCGGCGACGTGAAGAGGCTGCTGACTTACGACAACAAGCTGATAGCCGTGCGCGAATACGGCCTGACCGTACTCAGAATTTACGGCGACGCGGAAAACTTCAAGGTGGACTGCACGGATACGGATACGGACGGCATAGTCGCGCCCACGGCGGCGGTGTGCGCGGGGAAGCTGTACTTCTTTACGCAGAGCGGCCTGTACTGTTACGACGGCACGGACATAGAGAGCTTTTCCCCGGACGGGCTGTGCGGCTTTTCCCTGCCGCGGTGCGCGGCGGGCTTCGGGGGCGCGTACTTCGCCGCGGGCAAACTTGACGGCGAGGACGTAATCGCCTGCATAGAGGAGGACGGCGTGTGCTACTTGAAGTACCGCGCAGACTGCATATTTTCGGCGGGCAGACTGTTGTTTTACGGCGACGGGCTGTATGAAATTGTACCGCAGGCGGGCGACGGCGCGTGGGACAGCGGTCCCGCGGACCTCGGCTGCACGGGCGTGAAATACCTCTCCGAACTGATAGTGGAGGGCTGCGCCGACCTTCTGGAGGTGAGCTGCGGCGGCAGGGTCAGGCAGTTTACGGGCGCGTGCGGCAGGGTGAAAGTCGGCCTTAAGGGAGCGGTTTTCCGCATAAGGGCGGTCTGTCCGCAGGGGCTGCGCGCCGTGAACGCGAAATATTACTTGCGGAGGTAAAATGTGGAATACGACATAATCGACCTTACGGAAGAGGACATACTCGCCCTCTCCGTGGTGCAGACAAAGCTGCTGCGCACCGCGCAGAAGAGCAAGAACGAACTCACCCACAGCCTTGAGGAGGACAAGCGTGCCTTTTATGACATAGTCGTGGCGGACGGTATGGTCAATTCGGGATTGTACGAGGCAAAGTGCGCCGAACTTGACGCTGAGTACGAGCGGGAGGTTGCCATTCTGGCGGAACAGCTGATATTCAACCTTTCGCTCAACGAGCCGACAACGGACGACGAGCTGGGTGACGGTGACGGCGACGCTTCGGCGGGGTACATAGTGGACTACTCGCTCTCATACCTCGACAGGTATCAGATAGTGCGCAGTTACTATATGGCAATAGAGGACGCAAACGAGCGCCTTGCGCTGTACACGGCGGACGCCGTGGCGCAGCAGTACCTGGGGCAGTACTACAACACTCTGTTCAACGTGCTTGCGCAGTACGCCCAATAGGGGGCGGCGGCGGATATTCCGCCGCCGTTTTTGCTTTACATTCGGGCGGCGTGCGTGTATAATAATTTCCGTATGAAAATTGCGGACGGCTGGAAAGATTACAAAATACTCGCCACGGGCGACGGAATGAAGCTGGAGCGCTGGGGGGACGTAGTTCTGCTGCGCCCCGACCCTCAGGTGATATGGCGCTCTCCGCGCGATTTGTACGCCTGCCCGGAAATAGACGCGGTGTATCACCGCTCCTCCAAGGGAGGGGGCGGCTGGGAGTACAGAAGGCCGCTGCCGGAGGAGTGGAACATATCCTACGGCGACCTGAATTTTATAGTAAAGCCGATGGGCTTCAAACATACCGGGCTGTTCCCCGAACAGGCCGCCAACTGGGACGCGATGCGCGCCCTGATAGAGCGCAGAAGGGCTTCCGCCCCCGAAGCGCAGGTAAAGGTTTTAAACCTGTTCGCATACACGGGCGGGGCCTCCGTGGCCTGCGCAAAGAGCGGCGCGTTTGTAACGCACGTTGACTCCGCCAAGGGAATGGTGGAGCGCGCCGGCAGAAACGCCCGCCTCTCCGGGATAGACAGCGGCATAAGATATATGGTGGACGACTGCTTCAAGTTCGTCAGAAAGGAGATACGCCGCGGCAACCGCTACGACGGAATTATAATGGACCCGCCCAGCTACGGCAGGGGGCCCGCCGGCGAGACGTGGAAGATAGAGGACGACATTTTCGATTTCGTGTGCCTGTGCGCGCAGGTGCTTGCGGAAAAGCCGCTGTTCGTGCTGATAAACAGCTACACCACGGGTCTGCAGCCCACGGTGCTGAAAAATATTCTCACGCTGGCGTTCGGCGGATTTGACGGCTCTGCGGAGGCTTACGAGCTGGCTCTGCCCACGGAGGAGGGCATTGACCTGCCGTGCGGCGCGAGCGGACTGTTTACGGGAAGGGAGTAAAAATGCTTACACAGGACCTTATAATTTTATATGAGGACAACCACATAATAGTTGTGCTCAAGCCGCAGAACGTTGCCTGCTGCCCGGACGAGAGCGGGGACGACAACCTTATGGACTGCATAAAGGCGTATATCAAAGAGAAGTACTCCAAACCTGGGAACGTGTTTTTGGGGCTGGTGCACAGGCTGGACAGGCCCACGGGCGGGGTTATGGTGTACGCCAAAACCTCCAAGGCGGCGGCGCGCCTTTCCGAACAGATGAGGACGGGCGGATTTGAAAAGAGGTACTTCGCCGTGCTGTGCGGCGCGCCCTCGCGCAAGAAGGGCACGCTTGAAAACTACCTGAGGAAGAATTCCCTCAACAATATGGTGTACGTTTGCACCCGCACGGAGGAGGGCGCAAAATTCGCCTCGCTTGAATACGAAATCAGGGAGGAGGCCGCAGGGCTCTCCCTTGCGGAAATAAAGCTTCACACGGGCAGAACGCACCAGATAAGGGTGCAGATGGCCTCTCTGAACACCCCGGTGTACGGCGATATGCGCTACGGCGGAGAAAACGCCGTTAAGGGAAAGCTTGCGCTGTGGGCGTACTGCCTGGCGTTTTCCCACCCCGTCACGGGCGAAAAGCTGAGGTATGAGGCCGAACCGCCCCTCTCCGACAGCCCGTGGAACAACTTCCGCATAGCTCTTGCGGGCGCGGAGCAGGGCAAAATGTGAAAAATTGAAAAATATTTGAAGGGCGCGGACAAAAGCGTTTGACAAATACTTTTTCAGAATAGTAAACTAATTCGGTAAACGCAAAATTTTCCGCGTGCGGGCAAAGCTCTCCGCGCGGACTGCAAAATATAATCCACACTCTGTTTTGGAGCAGGTTATGACCAGAATCAAGAAATTTTCAATAGTAACGCTTGCCTGCGTGTTTGTCACGGCGCTTGCGATTGCGCTCAGCCTTTTATGCGGCGTGTTCACCGCGAGCGCGTCCAGGAGTATAACACTTTCCGGCAGCAACTATTTTTATACGTCCAACCAGGCGGAAATTTTGAGCTATGAGATTGTCAATAGCAGCTCTACCGAGAGCAGCTCAACGTATTATACCTCCTTTGTGTTTGCGGACGACGACAGCGCGGTAACTTACCGCAAAAACCTTGCGTACAACTGGTATGCCGCCGAAAAGGATGAGGAAGGCGACGATACTTCCGTGTGGGGAGAGGGATTCCTTTCCACGACCATAGGTTTTGCTTCGCTCACATTTGAAACTTTCACCATAAAGTTCCAGTCGCAGCAGTACACGGAGACAAAGGACGGAGTTACTTCCAACTATATAACCTTTGTTGCAGGCGATGATTGCGTATATGTAAAAATAGGCGATATTCTCTATGAAGATAACGCCGACGAAGAAGAGATAGCAACCGCCATAGAGACTGTAAAGAGCGGGACCGCTCTCAGTTACGACAGCATTACAATAGAATTTACTTCATATGAATACGGCGTGTACTCCGTAAAAGTATCTGATTCC
>CBCPNE010000151.1:0-13320 GCA_965120435.1 uncultured Clostridia bacterium | reverse complement strand
CGAGCGGCAACCTGTACGGATTTGATGGCGTTAAAGACGAAAGCCAGCTGACGGACGAGCAGATTAAGGAAATTAACAGCGATAGCTTTAGCGTTTCCAACCTCGGCTACGACGCAGACGGCAACTACATTGCGGGCACGTGGCAGTACGTCACATTCTATATCCACACGGGCGACGAGGAAAAGAGCTATACGCTTGAACTGTGGAGCGGCGCAAGGGATTCTTCCGGCGTTACCGTAATTGACGGAACTGCATATGCAGTAGGCAGCGTTGAAGGCAGCTACGTCATATTCGACTACAGCAGCGTAACGATTGACGAGGACAGCTATGACGAACTGCTGAACGGCACCACAAACGGCTCTGACGACGGCTATGTGACGCAGATTAAAAACGCCTATATAAGGTTGTTTAATGCAGCGGGTCTGCTGTCTGACGGAACGATACAGCTTGCAAGCAATGACGAAACCCTCGCCTACTATCAGGAGCTGTATGAACAGTACTACGACACGATAGCGGCGAAGATAAGCAATCTTGAGAGCAACGAATACTATAAGATAATCAATTCCTACACGGCGGTGTACTACACCTACTCGCTGTATGACGACGAAGGCTACGTTCCGTTCAACTTTGACATAGCCGACGACGACGAAACGGGATATGATTACGCTTACGACGACTATTCTGAAACTCTGGTTTACCTCAGCTACAAAGATACGGCAAACAACACATACAGCGTGTTCGTGGATTACTCGGCTACGGATGTTTCGATAAGCACAAGCACATCGGACGACGACGAGGACGAGGAAGAAAGCACGAGCGGAACGAGCGTATGGCTGTTGATTTCATCCATAGTGCTTGTAGTGGTGCTCATATTCACCCTTATCTCACTCCTTATCAGAGATATTTTAAAGAGAAGGCGCCGCAACAAGAATTATGTGAAGAACGTATATCGCGGCAAACGCAGGCACTTTATAAGGAAGCTCGGCCTGACCGAGAACGCACCTGAAGAAACGCCCGACGAGGAACTCTCCGGCAAAGGCTTTGACGGAAACAACCCCGACGGGAGCGATGCAAACAAGTAAAAACCCTTAAACGGCATACGCGCCCCGCGCATTGTAATGCGCGGGGCGCGTTTTGCTTTGCGCAAGTTACTGCCGCCCGTATGGCAGAATATGCCGCCTGCATACGCCGCCTGCCTGAAAGTTAAAAAGACCGCCGTTTAAACGGCAAAAAAAATGCCGCCATACGGCGGCGGCTGTTTTCTCTGAGAGTGTGCGCTGACTTACAAGTTTATGCGCAAGCCCTTGGGGTAATGGTTTTTAAGCGTGCCGGCGGACGACTTGCACCAGCCGAGGGGAAAGCCCCTGAAAGAGGCGGCAACCCAGCCCTGCGGCGCGCCCTCCGACGGGAGCGTGAGGCCTGAAAGGTACTTTTCCGCAGAGGCCGCGTCAAGGCACGCAAAGTGCGCCTCTCCCTCTTTAAGGCACATTGCGAGCGAGTGGGACGGCTCGAAGCGCGCCCCCGAAAAACTGCCGAGCCTTACGCCCGAGCGCAGAGTCTGCAATCTGACTTCAGGCGCGCCGTGCGGCAGGGAGTACAGAACGTCGCCTGCGGCGTACAGATTTTCAAAGCGCACGCTGAGGTAACGCTCTTCAAAATCGCGGTAGAGCTTCTCCCTTGCGCCGAGGCGCAAAGCTTTTGCGGGGCGGAAGCAGCTTACCTCCCCGTCCGTCTTTTTGAGCAGGGCGGCAAAATGCCCCTCTCCCCTGACCTTATGCGGATAGAGCTTCAGACTGTGGACAAGACTGTAATTTTTGTGGCCTTTTAAAAAGCTTTCTATAAGGCGTTCGTCCTCTTCCTCTGAAAAGGTGCAGGTTGAATATACGAGGCTGCCGCCCGCCTTCAGGAGCCTGTCTGCACATTCAAGAATTTCAGCCTGACGGCGCGCGCACATCGCCACGTTCTGCGGCGACCATTCCGCGACGGCGGCCTCTTCCTTTTTGAACATACCTTCGCCTGAACAGGGCGCGTCCACAAGAATTTTGTCAAAGCAGGCGGGAAACTCCGCCGCCAGCGCGGACGGGCTTGCAACCGTAACTATGGCATTTTTTATGCCAAGCCTTTCCACGTTCTGCGAGAGCGCCTTTGCACGCGAAAAGTTGATTTCGTTTAAAAACAGCACGCCCTCTCCGCGCATTGCCTGAGCAAGCTGGGTCCCCTTGCCGCCCGGTGCGGAACACATATCCAGCACGGCGAGGCCCGCGCAGTCGCCGATAAGCGGCGCGGCGCACATTGCGGAGGGTTCCTGCACATAGTAAAGCCCTGCGGCGTGTTCCGTGAATTTGCCCGGCTTTTCTTCGGTGATATAAAACCCGTCGCCGCACCACGGGACGGGTTGAATGTTGAACGGAGCTATCTGCTGAAATTGCTGAACGCTCAGCTTGAGTGTGTTCACGCGGACGCCCCTTGCCGCGGGGGAATTATAGGACGACAAAAATTGTTCGTATTCCCCGCCGAGCTGCAAGCGCATACGGGAGAGAAATTCTGCGGGAAGATTCATACAAGCAGTTCCTTAAGCTGTGCGGGGAGCAAAATTTCAAGCCCCTCTTTTAGGCGGGCATTGCGCGTGCGCGTGGAGCAGTCGTCCGCCTCCGCAACATACACGTTGCAGTGCGCAAGCTTTTGCGTGTATTCCCCGCCGAGTTCGTATATTCTGTCTATAAGCCCGACGGAGTGGGATATATCGTCCTCTATGGCGCGGGAAAAGTTGAATACCCTGCCGTGAAGACTGCCCGCCGGACGCCGCTTTTTGCGGGAAAGGTAAGTATAAAATTCCCTGCGTATGCGCGAGCGTTCTTCCTTGTCCCTGCGGCACTTTTCCGCATAGGCGGAATAGCCTAAGGAGACGGGCTTCTGTATGCAGTACTTTTCTATTTTGCCGTGCTTTATTGCAAGCGACCTTTCAAGCTCTTCAAAGCCGCAGTCCCTTGACCTGCACATAGCCTCCGCCACCTTCATCGTGGCGTATGCGTCGTCTGCCGCGCGGTGCGGAGTGAACTCCACGTTGAGGTCTTTCGTTATGTACTCAAGGCCGTACTGCCGCGAATATCCGCCCGTCAGGGTCATATAAATCATCTGGGTATCGGAAAAACTGAAGCTGAAGGACGGCAGAGAAAAACGGCGCGTTTCCAGATTGAGGTAGTTTACGTCGTTATAAGTTGCGTGCCCTGCAACGAGGTTGTTCTTATCCTCCAACAGCGCCCTGATTTTGGGATAGACGGACGGGAACGAGGGGTATTTTTTGAAATCTTCGTACTTATAGGGAAGCACGAGCCCCTTTTCACCCCTGCTGTCTGTAAGGTGAAAGGCGCCCTTGGGATTTATAAGTATGTCCTCTTTGGCAAGTATATTGAAATTTTCGTCGCATACGACGTATCCGAACGCGCATATCTTGGCCATTGTCTTGTACACGCCGGCGCACTCTATATCAAAAAAAACGAGATTCATATATCCCCTGCTGTAAATAACATAAAGAGTATAGCACAGCGCGCAAAAAATATCAATAAAAACGGGCGGTCACGACCGACCGCCCGCACAATTATTCAGAGTATTTTTTCCATCGTGGTGTTCTGAGGCTCCATACCGCACTTTTTGTAGAACGCCTCCGCCGCGGGATTGCACGCCCAAACGTGCAGAGTGACGTTATAGCAGCCGTTCTGCTTTGCAAAGGCGAGCGCGTGGTTATACAGCAGGGTACCAGCGCCCCTGCCGCGGGCGCTTTCGTCTATGCATAAATCGTCTATGTAAAAGGTCTTTATGGGCGCAAGATTGCGGCTTTTGCCGTTATCTATGAACTGACCCATCAGATAACCGAGCACTCCGCCCTCGTCGGCGACGAAAACAGGCCTCTCAGGATTGGAGAGCAGTTCCTCCACCTCCTGCCTGCCGTACTTGGACTGCGGACTGAACAGGTCGGGGCGGGCGCTTGAGTGAATACGGTTGACCTGCTCCAGAAGTTTCAGTATGGCGGGAATGTCGCGCTGTTCGGCTCTTCTAACAGTCATATCACTTCACCGGCCTTATATAGTCTTTGCCGCCCATATATTTGCGGAGAACTTCGGGTATGAACACGCTTCCGTCCTGCTGAAGGTGATTTTCAAGGAAGGCTATGAGCATTCTGGGGGGCGCGACAACGGTATTGTTGAGCGTGTGCGCAAACTGGTTTTTGCCCGTGGCTGAATTTTTGAAGCGTATGCCCAGCCTGCGCGCCTGCGCGTCCGTCAGGTTGGAGCAGCTGCCCACCTCGAAATACTTCTTCTGGCGTGGGCTCCACGCCTCTACGTCAAGACTTCTGTACTTGAGGTCTGCCAAATCGCCCGAACAGCACACCAGAGTTCTTACGGGAATCTGCATTGATACGAACAGTTCCACCGTGTATGACCACAGCTTTTCATACCAATAGTCGCTCTCTTCAGGTTTGCAGACGACTATCATCTCCTGCTTTTCAAACTGGTGTATGCGGTAGACGCCGCGCTCTTCCAGCCCGTGCGCGCCCTTCTCCTTTCGGAAGCAGGGCGAATAGGACGTGAGTGTGAGCGGAAGCTGTTTTTCATCCAGCACGGTGTTCATAAACCTGCCTATCATGGAGTGTTCCGACGTGCCTATAAGGTAGAGGTCCTCGCCCTCTATCTTGTACATCATACCCTCCATTTCCTCAAAGCTCATAACGCCGGAAACTACGTCGCTGCGTATCATAAAGGGCGGTATGCAGTAGGTGAAGCCCTTATCTATCATAAAGTCGCGGGCATACGTCAGAACTGCGGAGTGCAGCCTTGCCACGTCGCCGATGAGATAGTAAAAGCCGTTGCCGCTTGTGCGGCGGGCGCTGTCTAAATCTACGCCGCCGAGGCGCTCTAAAATGTCCACATGATAGGGGACTTCAAAGGGTTTTTCCTTTGCCTCAAGATAGGTATTCCACTGCACGTTCTGGCTGTCGTCTTTGCCGATGGACACGTCGTCCGCAATTATATTGGGAATGGCCTGCATATCCTTTTTAAGCTTTGCGTCAATTTCTGCGGCGCGCGCTTCTATTTCGGCAATGCGGTCGTTGTTTTGCTTAACTTCCGCCTTTACCTCTTCCGCCTCCTGTTTTTTGCCCTCCTTCATAAGGGCGCCTATGCTCTTTGAAAGCGTGTTGCGGCGGGCGCGGCGTTCGTCACCTTCGCGCTGGAGAGCGCGTTTTTCTTCGTCGAGGGACAAAACTTCGTCCACAAGAGGAAGCTTTTTATCCTGGAATTTCTTTTTGATATTCTCTTTTACAAGGTCGGGATTTTCCCTTATAAGGTTGATGTCTATCATAATATCCGCTCCTGAAAATATGCTTAAATTATAAAACAAAAATATCGCAAAAGCAATTAAAAAAACTTAATGCACGCTATTATGTTGAAAAAAAACGGTGGGTGTGATATACTTTAGACAGTACCCGTTTTTTAAGGACGTATATGAGCAGAATTTATTATAAAAAGGGCGTTTCAGAGCCTGAAGAAAAGAAGCAGGAAGAAACCGAAGCTGCCGCCGCGACAGACAAGGCGGGCGCGGCGGCTGAACGGAGCGCCGCGCGCTCTTCCCGTGCAGACGGTGCAAATGAGGCGTCACAGCAGACCGCGGAGATTGCCGCGGCGGACGCCGCGCAGTCTTCCGACGGCGTGACAGCCGAAAAAGAAGAGTTTGACAAGGAAAAGATTTTTAAATATTTCCACCGCCACAAAAAGAGCAAGATAAACACAAAGGTTGACAGATATTCCCCCTCCCTTAAGGACGGCCTTACAACCGAGCAGGTGCAGACGAGGTTTACGCAATTTTTGTTCAACGATACGAACAAGCGGTATTCCAAATCCTACGCCAGCATTTTTATAGGAAATATCTGCACGTTTTTCAACCTGCTGTGCCTTATCGCGTTTATCGCGCTGATACTTGCCAATACCAAGCAATTTACAAACTATCTTGTAATAATAATTACCACAGCGAACATCGCGCTGGGCATAATTCAGGAAATACGCTCAAAGAAATCTATTGATAAACTGTCTATTATGGCGGCGAATACGGCCAAAGTTATCCGCGACGGGGAGACAGTTGAAATACCGCTGAGCGAGATTGTGCTTGACGACGTGCTGTTGCTTGAACTCGGAAATCAGGTTCCCGCAGACTGCATACTTGCAGAGGGTGCGGTTGAGGTGAACGAGTCGCTTCTGACGGGCGAGAGCATATCGGTAAAAAAGAAAGCGGGCGACATACTGTACGCGGGGAGCTTTATTTCCAGCGGCAGCGGCAAGTTCAGGGTTGAAAAGGTCGGCAAGGAGACATATCTTCAGAAGCTGACCTCAAAGGCCAAAAAATACAAAAGGCCGAACTCCGAGCTGATGAACAGCACAAAGTGGATTATAAAGGTTATAGGCATACTTATAATCCCGATAGCGATAGGAATCTTCTTTACTACATTCAACGCATACTATACGGGGATACAGGGTTCTGAAAACGTTCAGGAATGGATATTCTCCGTGCGGACAAATTACGCGATACAGCGAACCTGCACCGTTGTGATAGGAATGATACCTTCCGGAATGTTGCTTCTTACCACGATGGCGCTTGCCGTAGGCGTGATAAGACTTGCCAAGCACAACACGCTGGTACAGGATTTGTACTCCCTTGAGATGCTTGCGCGCGTAAACGTACTCTGCCTTGACAAGACGGGCACCATTACCGACGGGCGTATGAAGGTGAACGACTGCATAATTCTGACCAGTGTTGGGGACCTTTCCCTCAACGTTATAATGGGCAGTATGCTTGCGGCCCTGGACGACAACAACCAGACCTCCATTGCCCTTTACAACCACTTCGGATACAGCGACAGACTTACGCCCACGGCAAAGATTCCGTTTTCTTCAAAGAGAAAGCTCTCCGCAGTGACATTTGACAGAGCGGGAACGTTCTGCTTCGGCGCGCCTGAATTTGTACTCAAACCGATGCCCGCCAAAGTTGAAAGAATTATCAAGCAATACGCCCAGATGGGTATGCGCGTGCTGGCGGTTGCCCACTCCCCCTCCCCCATTACAGGCGATAAACTGCCCGCCATAATGAAGCCGATAGCAATAATATCCATAGCCGACAACATACGCGAGGACGCAATTTCCACAATAAAATGGTTCAGGGAAAACGACGTGGCCGTAAAGGTTATATCCGGCGACAACCCCATAACGGTTGCGGAAGTTGCAAGGCGCGCGGGAATTGACGGCGCAGATAAATTTATTTCGCTTGAGGGCATGAACGACAAGGAAGTTGAAAACATTGCGAACAGCTATACGGTGTTCGGAAGGGTGACTCCCGAACAGAAAGCCGTACTTGTGCGCGCAATAAAATCCAATGGAAATACCGTTGCAATGACGGGCGACGGAGTGAACGACATACTCGCCCTTAAGGAGGCCGACTGCGCAATTTCTGTGGCCTCCGGCAGCGAGGCGGCGAGAAACGTGAGCCACCTGGTGCTGATGGACAACAACTTCAACTCAATGCCGAAGATAGTTGCCGAGGGCAGGAGAGTTATCAATAACATAAAAAACACCTCCTCCCTCTACCTTATGAAGACGCTGTTCACCACAATACTTGCGGCGCTTTGCATAATGATGGGACAGCCGTACCTGTTTATGCCGTCAAACGTTCTGTTGCTGGAGCTGTGCGTCATAGGCGTGCCTTCATTCTTCCTATCCCTTCAGCCGAACAACGCACGCGTGCAGGGAAAATTTATTACGCATGTAATGAGCAGGGCCATAGCCGGCGGAGTGTTGTTGATATTGTGCGTGATGGCGATGTACCTTACCAATACGATAAAGCCTGCGGAATTCAAAGATTACTACCTGGCGATGTGTACGATAGCGCTTACGTTCAGCGGGCTTGTGATGCTCTTCCGCGTATGCCAGCCGTTCAACGCATACAGGGTTGTGCTGTTTTTGAGTATGCTGGCAATAGCAATAGTATTCTTCAGCGTGCAATGGCTGGGCAACCAGATTTACACCGGCTGGACCGGGCTTGACTGGTCATACGGAAAAGTACTCGTAATCGTTGTTGTGATAGAGGCGGCGTTCCCGCTATCCTCCTTGCTTATCAAGATTATGGAAATATTAATGCCGTCTTCTACGGGCAGGGATAAGCGAAGGGACAGACAGACTAAACCTTAATCCTCAATTACTGAACGGCGGCAGTACCGCCGCACATATAAAACAGCTCCCGCCTATGGCGGGAGCTGTTTTTGTAATTATTTATATTATTCGCCGACTTCAGGTTCGGACGGAACGTCCGACGCGCTCTCTTCAGGCATTGCCGTTTCGGCCTCCTCGTCGCGCTCTGTTACGGCAACGGTGGCAACAGAGCCTTCCTTGAGCCTCATAAGCCGCACGCCGCGCGTGTTGCGGCCTATGTGAGATATGTCGGAACAGTGCATTCTTATTATAACGCCCGCGTCTGATATAATCATAACGTCCTCGTCTTCGGTTACCTGCTTCATATTGACGAGCTTACCCGTGACATCATTGAACACGCCGGCCTTTATGCCCTTGCCTGCCCTGCCCTGAAGCCTGTAATCTTCCACGGAGGTGCGCTTGCCGAAGCCGTGCGACGTCACCGTGAGTATATCCTTGCTCTCGTCCACGACAAGCATATCTACAAGCCTGTCGCCTTCAGACAGCTTCATTGCGCGGACGCCCGCGGTACTCCTGCCCATAGAGCGGACGGCGCTTTCAGAAAACCTTATGCACTTGCCGTCTGACGAAGCAATCATAAGCTCGCTTTCGCCCGTGGTAAACTGAACGGATATGAGTTCGTCGCCCTCGTTGAGCTTTATGGCTATCTTTCCATTGCGGTTTATGTGATAAAATTCCTCTAACTTCGTCTTCTTTATGAGCCCGCCGCGCGTTGCGAAAGCTATGTAGCCCTCCGCGCCCTCTTTGACGGGTATCATTGAAGTTATCTTTTCATCCTGGGCTATCTGCACGATATTTACTATCGCCCTGCCGCGCGCGGTGCGGGCGGCTTCGGGGATTTCATATCCCTTCACCGAATACACCTTGCCGTAGTTGGAGAAGAGCAGAATACTGTCGTGCGTGGAAGCGACGAACATATGCTCTACAAAGTCCTCGTCCTTGGGCCTGTGGGCCGTTACGCCCATTCCGCCTCGGTGCTGAGCCTTGTATTCGGCGACGGGGAGGCGCTTTACATAGCCCGAATGGGTGAGAGATATTACCACGTTTTCAACGGGGATGAGGTCGGCATCCTCTATTTCGCCGTAGTCCACGGCAATTTCCGTCCTGCGCTGAGAGGGATATTTACTCTTTATTTCAGTGAGGTCTGTTCTGATAATTTCAAGCACGCGGCTCTCGTTGGCAAGAATGTCTTTATAGTCGGCAATCTGCGCTTCAAGCTGGGAGAGTTCGTCCGTGAGCTTGTCCACCTCCAGATGGGACAGCCTGTACAGGCGGAGTTCCGCCACCGCGTTTGCCTGGCGCTCGTCCAACACAAAGTTTGCCATCAGCTTTTCAACGCAGTCGCTCTTGTCCTTTGCGGTCTTACATATTTCAACCACTTCGTCTATGCTGGCCTGCGCTATGACGAGGCCGCGCAGGATATGGGCGCGCTCTTCCGTCTTGCCGAGGTCATACTTTGTTCTGCGGGTGATTATCTCCTTCTGGTGTTCGAGGTAATAATATATGCACTCCTTGAGGTTGAGGATTTTAGGCGTGCCGTCCACCAGCGCAAGCATAATTATGCCGTCTGAAATCTGAAGGTTGGTGTGCTTGTATAAGAGGTTAAGAACTACCTGCGCGTTTGCGTCCTTCTTTACCTCTATAACTATGCGCATACCGTCGCGGTCGGATTCTTCGCGTATGTCGGAGATACCCTCTATGCGCTTGTCCTTCACGAGGTCGGCTATAGTTTCAATGAGTTTTGCCTTGTTCACCTGATAGGGGATTTCAGTGACAACTATGCGCGTGCGCGTCTGGCTGCCGCTCTGGTACTCCTCTATCTCGCACTTGGAACGTATTACTATACTGCCCCTGCCCGTGCGGTATGCCTTGCGCACGCCGCTTCTGCCCATTATCATTGCGCCCGTGGGGAAGTCGGGGGCGGGGATATAGTTCATAAGCTCGTCCACGTCTATTTCGGGGTTATCTATCATTGCTATGACGCCGTCTATGACTTCGCCGAGGTTGTGGGGCGGAATGTTGGTCGCCATTCCGACGGCTATGCCGTCCGACCCGTTTACGAGCATATTCGGAAAGCGCGAGGGCAGAACCGAGGGCTGCATACCCGTATCGTCGAACGTGGGATAGAAGTCCACCGTCTCTTTATCGAGGTCGCGCAGCATTTCCGCTGCAAGCTTTGAAAGCCTTGCCTCCGTATATCTCATTGCGGCGGCGGGGTCGCCGTCCACCGAGCCGAAGTTGCCGTGACCTTCCACCAGGGGGAAGTTTATTGAGAAGTCCTGCGCGAGGCGCACGAGGGCGTCATATACAGAGCTGTCGCCGTGGGGGTGATATTTACCGAGGCAGTCGCCGACTATACGCGCGCACTTACGGAAGGGCTTATCGTTATACAGGCCGAGTTCGTGCATTGAATAGAGTATTCTGCGGTGAACGGGCTTGAGGCCGTCGCGCACGTCGGGTATGGCGCGCGATACGTTTACCGCCATTGCATAGGCGATAAAGGAGCGTTTCAGCTCTTCATCCACCTCCACGTCCAGCATCTTGGTCATGGAGAGCGTCTTTTTAAATTCTTCGGTAAGCTCGGGGCTTGTTTCCTTTTTAGCCATAACTTCTCCTTACACGTCCAGCTCTTCTACGAGCTTTGCATTTTCTTCTATAAACTTGCGGCGCAGTTCGGGCTGTTCGCCCATGAGAAGGGCAAACATCTTATCCGCCTCCACTGCGTCCTCTACGTTTATGCGCACGAGCGTGCGCCTGGCGGGGTCCATAGTGGTATCCCAGAGCTGTTCCTTGTTCATTTCTCCAAGGCCCTTATAGCGCTGCAATTCAAATTTGCCGTCGTGGCTTGCCCTGAACTCCTCAAGCGCCTTGTCGTCATAAAGATAGGTTTCCGGTATGCCCTTGCCCGAAACCTTGTAAAGGGGCGGCTGGGCGGCGTAGACGTGGCCGTTTTCAACCAGCGGGCGCATATAGCGGAAGAAGAATGTGAGAAGCAGTATCCTTATATGGCTGCCGTCCACGTCCGCGTCGGTCATTATTATAATTCTGTCGTAGCGGAGCTTGCTCTCGTCAAAGTTTTCCTGTATGCCGCAGCCGAACGCGGTTATCATGGCCTTTATTTCCTCGTTTTCAAGCACGCGGTTTATGCGCACCTTTTCAACGTTGAGTATCTTGCCGCGCAACGGAAGCACCGCCTGGAATCTTCTGTCGCGGCCCTGCTTTGCAGTGCCGCCCGCAGAATCGCCCTCTACGATGTAAATTTCACAGAGTTCGGGGCGCTTGTCTGAACAGTCGGCGAGTTTGCCGGGCAGTTTGGTGCTTTCAAGAACACCCTTGCGGCGCGTCTCTTCACGGGCAAGCCTTGCGGCGTCGCGCGCGCGCTGGGCGGTGAGGCACCGCATTACAAGCTCCTTTGCCTCGGCGGGATGTTCTTCGAGGTAGGTGCCTAACTTTTCCACCGTGGCCTTATATACAAAGCCGCGCACATATGTTGAGCAAAGCTTTGCCTTTGTCTGGCTTTCGTACTGGGCGTCCGCAATCTTTACCGAAACTACGGCGGTTATGCCCTCTCGCACGTCCTCGCCTGCGAGCTTGTCGTTTTCCTTGAGGATGCCGAGGCGGTGACCCGCGTCGTTTATAACCTTGGTGAGCGCCGATTTGAAGCCCTCTAAATGAGTGCCGCCGTCGGGCTGTCGTATGTTGTTTGAAAAGGGGAAAATCTGTTCTGCGTAGCCGTCGTTATACTGAACGGCTATCTCCAGAAATTTATCGTCGCCTTCGGAATCTTCAAAGTAGACGGGACTTGCAAAGAGTACCTGTTTACCCTTGTTAATATCCTCTATAAAGTGTACGACGCCGCCCTCGTAGCAGAAGCTGTCCGTGCGCGGTTTTTCGCCGCGGAAGTCGGTTAAAGTGAGCGTAAGCCCCTTGTTGAGGTATGACAGCTCCCTTAAAAGGGTGCGCAGCGTTTCGTAGTTAAACTCAACCGTTTCAAACACGGTTGCGTCAGGGTGAAAGGAAATCAGCGTGCCCGTTTCCTGCGTGTCGCCCACTATCTTCAAAGGTTCTTCGGGGATGCCGCAGTGGTAGACCTGCCTGTAGATGTGGCCGTTCTGGCACACTTCGGCAATGAGCGTGTCTGCAAGCGCGTTTACGCAGGACACGCCCACGCCGTGAAGTCCCGAAGATATTTTATAGCCGCCGTGCTTGTTGCCGCCGCCGAACTTGCCGCCGGCGTTGAGGTTTGTAAGCGCGAGTTCTACGCCGCTTATACCCTCCTGCTCGTTTATGCCGGTTGGTATGCCCCTGCCGTTGTCCTTTACAACGCAGGAACCGTCCGCGGTGAGCGTTACTTCAACGCGGTCGCAGAAGCCTGCCAGAGCTTCGTCTATGGAGTTATCTATTACCTCCCTGACAAGGCCGTGCAATCCCTTTTCATCTGTAGTGCCTATATACATACCCGGATTTTCGCGCACGGGTTCAAGTCCCTTGAGTGCAACCAGGCTGTTGGCGTCGTAATTGTTCTGAACTTTTTCAGGCATTTTTCAACCCCTTGATTTTAATAATTTTTCTGTCCCCTGTATTATACCATATTATAATAAATCTGTAAACCTTTTGACGCCTGTTTTTGCCTTAATCGGCATAACTTGCCGCACCGCGAGCCATACTGTTTTAAAAGGTGCGGGAGGGCTTTTTATGGACGTAAAAATTTGCGGCAAAGACATCTTTGACAGCGGGTTCGAGTGCCCCGCCTGCGGAAATCACGTGTGCGGCGAGTGCGCCGGAGTATGGGGCGGGCTGTGCCCGCACTGCTTTTCGCGCCTGTACAGAATAAGCTGAAAAAACGGCAGCGGATAGTTTACGCAATGTCTGTGCGGGCCCGTTGTGAACGGTTTAAAAACGCCCTGCGCTCCGAACTGAAATACGTCGGCGCGCAGGGCGTTTTTATGTTTTCAGGATGGAAGTTCATCTTCCTCGTCCGTTATCCAGCCTTCGGGAAGGTACTGCCTGAGGCCCTCAAGTCTTGACGACCACACGGAGGACTTCTCTTCATCCCCCCTTGCCTTAT
>CBCPNE010000150.1:0-6719 GCA_965120435.1 uncultured Clostridia bacterium | reverse complement strand
ATGCCGTCTTTGCCGGGGGCGAACTCTACGAATGCGCCGAAGGTGAGAATCCTTACTACCGTGCCCACGAACATGTCGCCGACCTCGGGGTCGTGCGCTATGGAGAGCACTATCTGCTTTGCCCTTTCAGCGTTTTCGATGGGGCCCGTGGTGGAGATGTAGCCGCGGCCGGAATCGTCGTCGTTGAAGTCGATGTCCGTACCCGTCTCTTCCATAATCTTCTTGATTACGCAGCCCTGCTTGCCGATGACGTCGCCAATCTTTTCAGGGTCAATCTCAAAGCTGATAATCTTGGGAGCATATACGGAGAGCGCGGGAGCAACCTCGGGCACACATTCGAGCATCTTTGAAAGGATGAACTGCCTGCCTTCGTTGGCCTGGTCTATCGCGGTGTGCATTATCTCTTCGGAAATGCCCTTGATTTTTATATCCATCTGTATTGCGGTTATACCCTTGACAGTGCCCGCAACTTTGAAGTCCATATCGCCGAGGAAGTCTTCAAGGCCCTGAATATCGGTGAGTACCTTGAACTCGCCCGTTTCCTGGTTCTTTATAAGACCCATTGCAACGCCGGCGACGGGATTCTTTATGGGAACGCCCGCGTCCATAAGCGCCATCGTGGAGCCGCATACGGAGGCCATTGAGGAAGAACCGTTGGAGGAGAGAATGTCGTTTACCACCCTCATGGCGTAGGGGAACTCTTCCTCTGAGGGAAGCACGGGAATGAGGGCGCGCTCTGCAAGGGCGCCGTGGCCTATCTCCCTTCTGCCGGGGCTGCGGAGAGCTTTTGCTTCGCCCGTGCAGTAGCCGGGGAAGTTGTACTGGTGCATATATCTCTTTGAGGTTTCATCGTCAAGGCCTTCAAGGCGCTGCGCTTCTGAAAGCATTGCAAGCGTGCAGGTGGTGAGAGTCTGCGTCTGTCCGCGGGTGAACACAGCCGAACCGTGTACGCGGGGAAGCACAGAGCGTTCGCACCAGATGGGACGGACGTCCTTGAGACCTCTGCCGTCGGGACGGATTCCCTTGTCAAATATCTTTGCACGCACCTTTTCCTTGGTGAGATAGTAGAGGCTGTCCTTTATCTCGCGGGTGTTGTCCGGATAGATTTCTGCAAAATATTCCAGCACTTCCTTTTCCGCCTGGGCCTGGCGGGACTCCCTCTCCTGCCTGTCAGTGGTGTCTATAGCCCAGTCAATCTTGGATGAGGCATATTCCCGCACCTTTTTGTCAAGTTCTTCGGGAATGTGGTAGAGTTCCATCTCCCTCTTGGGCTTGCCTGCGGCGGGAACGATTTTTTCCTCTATGAAGGAGCATATCTTTTTGATTTCTTCGTGGCCGAACATTATAGCGCCGACCATCTCTTCATTGGACACCTCGTCGGCGCCAGCCTCTATCATGAGAATGGCGTCCTTAGTGCCTGCAAGGTTGAGGTGAATGGTACTTGCGTGCCTCTGGGCAAGGTCGGGATTGATGACGTACTTGCCGTCTACCATGCCAACCACCACGGAGCCCGTGGGGCCGGCCCAGGGGATGTCCGATATGGAGAGCGCAACGGAAGAACCTATCATAGCGAGAGGTTCGGGGGATACGTCGGGCTCAACCGAAATTGCCTGCGCAACTACCACTACGTCGTTGTAAAGTCCCTTGGGGAAGAGCGGGCGCAGAGGGCGGTCTATCAGCCTGGCCGTAAGAATGGCCTTGTCGCTTGCCCTGCCTTCGCGCTTTTTGAAACCGCCGGGAATTTTGCCGACGGAATACATCTTTTCGTCATAGTCCACCTGAAGAGGGAAGAAGTCCATTCCGTCCCTGGGTGCGGAGGACATACATACCGTTACGAGGACGGCAGTGTCGCCGCAACGGACAACGCAGGCGCCGTTTGCCTGCTCGGCGTATTTGCCCGTTTCTATTACGACTTCACGCCCCCCTATTACTGTTTTGAATTGTTTTGTTTCTGTCTTCATTCTTTCTACTCCTTGTCGTCACTTGCGCCTGCGGCTCCCGCCGCAGACAATATTTATGAAAAAAAGAGCGGCGTAAAACAGGCGCTCTCTTTCTTGCAGATAATTACTTTCTTAAGTTCAAAGCGGCAATAACGGCACGATACCTTTCAATATCCTTGTTTTTAAGGTAATCGAGAAGACCGCGGCGGCGACCTACCATTTTAAGAAGACCCCTGCGGGAGTGATTGTCGTGAATGTGAACTTTAAGATGTTCATTGAGGTGGTTGATTCTCTCTGTGAGGAGGGCTATCTGAACTTCGGGTGAACCGGTGTCGCCTTCCTTGGTTGCAAATTTTGCTATGATTTCCTGCTTTTCCATTTTAAATTATCCTCCTGTAATGGAACTTAATATGCGGAGAACAAGGTCGGGCGTGGAGTATTCGCACCGCTTTGTATCCGTAACGGAATTATTTTAACACACACAAATTCAAATGGCAAGTTTTTTGAGGTGCTTTTATTTTTTAAATTGCGCCCGACGCAACTTTGCCGCAGGCGGCGGAAATCAGCTGAACAGTTGCCGCCGCTTTGCCATAATTTCCGTACACTTTGAAAGATAGGTCGGGATGTCCTTGGGGGAGGCCAGCCGCTCTATCCTGCCGCCGCAGTCGTAAATGCGCTTGGATATTGCGTTTGCCCCCACGGCCACGTTGGAGCAAATCTCCTCCATTACGTCCACGTTGTAGACGCACTCCATGCCCTGCTTTGCCCAGCCGACGTTTTCACCCCCGCCCGCCTGGTACTTCTGGCGGTACAGGTAGTAAGGCCGATAGCCCGCCGCCGTGAGCGCGGCGCGGGAAAGCGCCGCCATATCCTCTATGCCGTCCGAATTGAGGCGCGCCACATTCTCTTTAAGGCGGGAACCCGCCTTAAGACACAGCGTGTGTACGGTGACGTTGTCTGGAGAGAGCCGCACCGCGCACTCCACGGAGTTTTTAAAGTCCTCCACGCTTTCGCCCGGCAGACCTGCGATGAGGTCCACATTCAGGGAAAACCCGTAGCTCTCCGCCATTGCGTATGCGCGCAGAGCGTCCGCAGCGGTGTGCTTTCTGCCTATGCGCACGAGAGTCCTGTCGGAAAAGGTCTGAGGATTTACGCACAGCCTGTTCACACCCATATCGCGGGAAAGTTTCAGCTTTTCTTCGGTAAAAGTATCAGGCCTGCCGGCCTCCACCGTAAACTCACAGCCGACTGCCCCAAGCGCGTTGATTGCGGCATATATGCGGGTCAACTGGTCTGTTGCAAGGCAAAACGGCGTGCCGCCGCCCACATAAACCGAATTGATTTCAAGGGACAGATTTTTAAGCCCCTCTATCTCCCGCACGAGACTGTTCACATACTCTTCCGCATACCTGCCCACCACGGACATGGGGGCCGTTATGAAGGAACAGTACTCGCACTTGGTGGGACAGAAAGGAACGCTTACGAAAATATCCGCACCGCGCCCGAAATTTGCGCGGTAAATATCGCGCTGGGCGGCTATCACGCTGCGCACGAGGGAAATATTTTTTTCACACACGCCGAACTTTTCAAACAGCGGGGCAAAGTCCCTGCCATGCTCAAGTTCGGACCAGGCGAGCTTTGTGGGACGTATGCCCGTGAGCGCGCCCCAAGGAAAGGCTTCGCCGGTAACGCCTTTCAGCAGATTGTAGAAAGCAAGCTTTGCGGAGCGCCTTGCCTGCCGCTTGTACTCTATGTCGTCCTCCGCCTGAAAGCCGTCGCGGAAAACAGACGTACTGCCGCCGTATTCTATGGCGTTTACGCACTCTCCGTCCCCGACCGAAAAAGTATGAGCAAAGTCCGCCCCCTCCATTCGGAAGAGGCGGATGACGTCCATAATCTCCTGTCTTAAAAACTCACAATTTGTTTCAAGCATCGTTCTGCCTTACATATGGGTTGAATTTTCTTTCGTGGGAGAGGGTTGTGTTCTCCTCGTGCCCGCAACAGACTGTATAGTCGCCCTCCAAGGCGTACAGTTTTTTAACGCTTTTTATGAGCTGCGCGGCGTTGCCCGTGGGGAGGTCGCACCTGCCCACGCTTTCACAAAAGAGGGTGTCGCCCGTGAACAGATAATTTTCCGCAATATAGCACACGCCGCCCGAAGTATGACCGGGCGTTGCCACAACCTTGAATCTGACGCCTGCAAACTCCGCCTCTTCTCCGTCCGAAAAGGTTCCCGCTATGGGGAATTTCTTTACGGCGGCATAGCTGAGGTTGAGGTAGTCGGCGGAAAACATGTGCTTTGCCTCCTCGCCGCCCAGATATATGGGCACGCCGCTTTCCGCAAAGCGCGCGCAGCCGCCGATATGGTCGTAGTGCCCGTGCGTGAGCAGCACGGCTGCGGGCTTTAAGTCAAGCGCGGCGCACTTGTCATACACGCGCTCCTGCGCGCAGTCTATAAGCACGGCCGTCTTTCCGTCCTGCGTGAGAATGTATGAATTGCTTGCAAAGCCTGCCGGCTCAATCTTATATACCTGCATTTTATCAGCCCGACGTTCTGTATACGTCTATTACCCTCTTATCTCTCTTTAAATGGTTGACGAGCAAGTCCAAATCAGAGCGCCTGTTCAGGCGGACGTTTATGTCCACTATGGCGCGCTTGCTCTTGTCCAGCCTGCCGTTAATCTGCGTGAGCGACAGGTGCATTGAGGCGATTTCAGAAGTTATGAAAGCTATAAGTCCGGAGTCGTCCTCTGCGGTTACCCTTATGCCTACGATAAATTCCGAGCCGGTGTCCGCCGTCCACTGCGCGGGTTGTATTCTGTCAGGTTCATAGTCCTTTAGGTTGGGACAGTCCTTTCTGTGAACTATAACGCCCCTGCCGCGTGAGACAAATCCCACAATATCGTCGCCGGGGACGGGGTTGCAGCAGTGAGCAAAGCGCACCATAAGGCCGCTCATTCCGCGCACGGTTACGCTGCTTGCCGACGCCTTTCCGCTCTTGCCTGAGAAAGAGGCGTCAGGAGCCTTCGGAACCTCCTTTTTATAGTAGTCTATAAGTTTATACAGTATCTGGTTGACGCTGACCGCGCCGTAGCCAACGGAGGCGTACATCTCGTCCACGGAGGCAAATACAAGTTTCTGCGAAAGTTTGTTGAAAGATTCTTCGGTGAGCAGTTCGCCGAGGTTATAACCCTTTCGTTTGGCCTCCGCCTCAAGCATAGATTTGCCCGTGCGCGCGTTTTCCTCCTTCATTTCGCGCTTGAAAAACTGCCTTATTTTGGCGCGTGCAGAGCCTGATTTGACGTACTTGAGCCAGTCCCATGAAGGGCCCTTGCTGTTTGGTGACGTGAGAATTTCCACAACGTCGCCCGTATGGAGCGCCGAGTTGAGGGGAACTATCCTTGAATTAACCTTTGCGCCGACGCACTTGTTGCCTACCTCCGAATGTATTGCGTAGGCGAAGTCTATGGGTGTGGCCTCAAGCGGCAGGGAGATGACCTTGCCGTGGGGGGTAAAAACAAGCAGCTCGTTTGTGTATAAGTCGGTCTTTAAACTCTCCACAAACTCCTTTGCGCTGCCCGTGCTGCGCTCCCAGTCCATTACGTCCCTTATCCACGCAAGCCGCTGGTCGAAATTGTTGTCCTGCCCCTCCTTCTTCTCTTTATAGCGCCAATGGGCAGCAATACCATATTCGGCCATATGGTGCATATCAAAGGTACGAATCTGAATTTCAAATATCTGGCCGAAGTCCGTGACCACGGTGGTGTGAAGGGACTGGTACATATTGCGCTTGGGCGTTGCGATATAGTCCTTTATTCTGCCGGGGACGGGTTTCCACTTTTTGTGAATTTTGCCGAGTACTTCATAGCACTCCTCAGTGGTGTTGACTATTACGCGCACGGCAGACAAATCGTAAATCTGGTCCAGCGATTTGCCTGAATTTTTCATCTTTTTGTATATGGAAAAGAAGTGCTTGGGGCGGCCGAAAACCTCCCCCTCTATATTGCTCTCTTTCAGGATTTCCATAAGCTCTCTCACGCAGGCGTCTATAAAATTGCGGCGTTCGGCAAGCTTCTGGTGAATGTTCGTGACGAGGTATTCATAGGCCTGCGGGTCGAGGTATTTCAAGCACAAATCTTCAAGTTCGCACTTCATCTGCGAAATACCCAGCCTGCCCGCAAGAGGGGTGTAAATTTCCAACGTCTCCTTTGCAATGCGCTGCTGGCGCTCGTCGGAGAGAAAGTTCAAAGAGCGCATATTGTGCAGCCTGTCCGCAAGCTTGATTATAATCACGCGGATGTCGTTGGCCATTGCCACGAAGATTTTGCGGAAATTTTCAATATCCTCTTCCTCGTGCGTCTGATAGTGAATTTTATCCAGCTTGGTGACGCCGTCAACCAGGGTGTACACCTCTTCGCCGAAGCGGCCGACAATGTCGTCCTTTGTGGCGGGGGTGTCCTCTATGACGTCGTGAAGGAAGGCCGCCGCCACTGTGGGCGCGTCCAGCCCGAGGTCTATGAGTATTTCGGCCACGGCGCAGGGGTGAGTGAAGTAAGGTTCGCCCGACGCACGCTTCTGGTTGGCGTGCATCTGTTCCGCATACTTGTATGCGGAGAGCAGCATCTCCCTCTCCCCGTCGGGATAGTTTTCATAAATTTTGTCCAGAACGTTTTTCATATCTCAAACCTGTCCGTCGGCTTTGAGGGACTGCACCCTGCGATAAAGCCGTGAATTGTTAAGGTCGGTCTTTACTCCCCTGCACACCTCCAGCCTGCCGGT
>CBCPNE010000149.1:0-7142 GCA_965120435.1 uncultured Clostridia bacterium | reverse complement strand
AGCACCTCAAGAAGGGCGCTGGCGGGGTCGCCGCGCATATCCGAAGAGAGCTTGTCTATCTCGTCCAGAAGGAACACGGGATTTACGGAGCCCGCGTTCTTTATGCCGTAAATTATTCTGCCCGGCATAGAGCCGATATAGGTGCGCCTGTGTCCCCTTATTTCGGCTTCGTCCTTTACGCCGCCGAGGCTCATTCTTACAAATTTGCGGCCGAGCGAACGCGCAACGGAAGAAGCTATGGAAGTTTTGCCCACACCGGGGGGACCGACAAAACAGAGTATGGGCGCGCTCAAGCTGCCCGTAAGTTTAAGCACGGCGAGATATTCGGTAATCCTCTCCTTTATCTTTTCAAGGCCGTAGTGGTCCTCGTTGAGGACCTTCACCGCGTCCTTTAAATCCTCCGTGTCCTCCGTCTGTTCCTTCCATGGAAGTTCCAGAAGCCAGTCGAGGTAGTTGCGTATCACCGTATATTCGGGCGAGGTAGAGGACATCTTGTCCATTCTGGCGACTTCTTTCAGCGCCTTCTCCTCAATTTCCTGCGGCATACCCTTCTGCTTTATCTTTTCGGTCAGTTCGCCGCGTTCCTCCACGTCGTCGCCGAGTTCGGTGTGAATGGCCTTGAGCTGTTCGCGAAGGTAATATTCGCGCTGGTTCTTGTCTATACTCTGCCTGACGGCGGCGTTTATCTTGCGGCCGAGGCGCATTATTTCAAGTTCGTCGTTGAGGCATTTTTCCAGCATCCTGAGCCTTTCCACAACGTTTTCGGCCTCAAGTATCTGCTGTTTTATTTCATCCCTCACGGGGAGATAGTGCGCCGCGACGTTGACAAATTCGTCGGGGTCGGCACACCTGTCAATGCGGGCGATTGCCTCCTTGGAAAATCTGTTTTCTGAAGAGGTAATATCCCGCATAATATCCTTGGCGGTGCGGAAATAGGCCTCTTCAAGAGTGAGGTCGCCGTGTATGGACATGATTTCTTCGGCCCGCGCAAAAAAACATTCGTCAAAGGAAAAGTCGCGCACCTGCACGCGGCAGACCCCGTCGGCAAGCACCCTCACGTTGCCCGAAGGCAGCTTTGTTATCTGCTTTATCTTTACAATCGTTCCCACCCGGCTGATGTCGTCGGCGGAGATTTCGTCCTTTTCAGCCTGCGGCTGACCACAGACGAGCATATTCATATCCCCTTCCGCCGCACGCTTTATGGCATGCAGGGATATTGCCCTGCCCGCGTCGAAAGAGACGACCGTATCGGGGAACACAACCCTGCCGCGGAGCGCCACTACCGGTATATTATTGTAATATCTTATAGACATATCAAATCAACCTTTTTAAAATTAAGGGGAAGCGCACGGCTCCCCCTTTTTTCCACAGTAAACCCGTACTTTATGCCGACTTCCTGTAAACAAGCTCAGGCTCCGCGTGTTTGGTTACGCAGTCTGGAGTGACTATAACTTCCTCCACGTCCGGCTCTGAAGGCAGTCTGTACATTACCGGGGTCATAAAGCTCTCTATAATAGTTCTCAGTCCGCGCGCGCCCGTCTTGAGGCGTATCGCGGTGTTGGCAATCTCCCTCACCGCTTCATCCTGGACGGTGAGTTTTACGCCGTCCAAGGCAATGAGCTTCTGGTACTGTTTTATAATGGCGTTTTTGGGCTGGGTGAGAATGTTGACCAGCGCGTCTTCGTTGAGGGGATGAAGACTTACCACTATAGGCACCCTGCCCACAAATTCGGGTATCAGGCCGTACTTCGTGAGGTCCTGCGGCTTGACTTCTGCGAGCATCTCATAGGAGACCTCGCTGTCCGACAGTTTTACCTGCCCGCCGAAACCGAGAGTTGTTGTGTCCTTGCGCTTCTGCACTATCTTGTCAAGCCCGACAAAAGCGCCGCCGCATATGAAGAGTATATCCGTGGTGTCTATCCTCAGGCACTCCTGCTGGGGGTGCTTTCTTCCGCCCTGCGGGGGCACGTTTGCCATAGTACTCTCTATTATCTTAAGAAGGGCCTGCTGAACGCCCTCGCCGGACACGTCGCGGGTGATAGAGACGTTTTCACTCTTGCGCGCTATCTTGTCAATCTCGTCTATATAGATTATGCCGCGCTGGGCGCGCTCTATATTGTAGTCGGCGTTCTGTATAAGTTTTAACAGAATGTTTTCAACGTCCTCGCCCACATAGCCCGCCTCCGTAAGGGTGGTTGCGTCCGTAGTGGCGAAGGGCACGTTGAGAATCTTTGCAAGCGTGCGGGCAAGAAGCGTCTTGCCGCAGCCTGTGGGTCCGAGCAGCAGAATGTTGCTCTTTTCTATCTCTATGTCGTCGTCCTTGCCCTTACCCGCCGCGTTGTTTATACGCTTGTAGTGGTTGTAAACGGCAACCGAAAGCACCTTTTTGGCCTCTTCCTGGCCGACGATGTATTTATCCAGCTCCGCCTTTATTTCAGCGGGTTTTTTGAGCGGCACGGGGGTGAATGCGTCCTCCCCCTGCTCGCTTATCATATCGTGCCCTATTTCAAGGCACTCGTCGCATATGCACGCCCCGTTCTGCCCCGTTATGAGCCTTTTTACAAGGTCTTCGGGCTTTCCGCAGAAGGAACAATATTTCTTTTCTTTCATCTACACCTCCTCGCCTGCGCGGCGCAGTTCTGCGCACGGCGGTTATGTACGGCGCCTGTGTGTCATAAATTATCTTTACCGGACTACAGCTCAGCGCTTGGAAAAAACTTTATCGATAAGGCCGTAGCTCAGAGCTTCCTGTGCGGAGAGGTAGTTGTCCCTGTCCGTATCCCTTTCAATCTGTTCAAGCGGCTTTCCCGTATTGACGGAAAGTATTTCATTGAGCTTGCGCTTGGTGCGCAGAATGTGTTCGGCGGCAATCTTTATGTCGCTCGCCTGCCCCTGTGCGCCGCCGAGGGGCTGGTGAATCATAATCTCGCTGTTGGGGAGGGCAAACCTCTTGCCCCTTGCCCCGCTGGAGAGAAGAAACGCGCCCATAGAGGCCGCCATACCTATGCAGATTGTGGATACGTCGCACTTTATATAGTTCATAGTATCGTATATCGCAAGGCCTGCGGAAACGCTGCCGCCTGGGCTGTTTATATACAGAGAAATATCCTTTGACGGGTCCTTTGCCTCAAGATAGATGAGCTGGGCCACGACCGTGTTTGCCGTTGCGTCGTCAATTTCGCCGCTTAAAAAGACTATTCTGTCCTCAAGAAGGCGGCTGTAGATGTCGTAAGAACGCTCCCCGCGGGAAGTCTGCTCTACTATATAGGGCACCAACGCTGCCCGTTCCGTACTTTTCATAAAATAACGCTCCTTTAAAATCACGCTGTTTTTACGCGCGGCGCGCGCAGATTATTCGGTGTAAAGTTCGTTGTTGGACTTGAGGAAGTCAAACAGCTTGCTTACAACTATGTCGCTTTCTATATACTCCCTCTGCCTGGGGTCCATACCCTTCTTGTACTCTTCCTCCGTCTTGCCCACGGACTGAGCCTGTTCGGCAATCTTTGCATCAACCTCTTCGGGTTCGGCCTTGATATTTTCAAGGCGGACAATCTTGTCAATCACGAGGGTGGACATCACGCGGGAGGTGGCGCTGCCCGTGAACTGGGCGCGGAAGTCGTCCATCGTGACGCCCATATATTTGATGTAATCGTCAAGCTTTATTCCCTGATACATAAGCCTGTAGGAGAAGTCCTGAACAAGCTTGTCAATCTCCTGCTGAAGGAGGGCGTCGGGAATTTCCGCCTTGGAGGTGTCGCAGATTGCCTTTAAAATGCTGTTTTCCGTTTCGTTGAGGCTGCGGGTGGCCGCCTGGCGCTCAAGCCTTTCGCGGCACTTCGCCTTGTAGTCGGCAACTGTTTCCGCGCCTGCGTTGGCCTTTACGAACTCATCGGTGAGTTCGGGCATCTTCTTGCCCTTTATGGCCTTGAGCTTAATTTCAAACACGGCTTTCTTGCCCTTCAGGTCGTCCGCCTGATAATCTTCGGGGAAAGTGACGTCTATGTTCTTCTCCTCGCCGACGCTCATACCCTCAACCTGGTCCTCAAAGCCGGGGATGAAAGCGCCGCTGCCAAGTTCAAGGTCGTAATCTTCCGCGGTGCCGCCGGGGAACTTCACCCCGTCCACGCTGCCGGAAAAGTCAAGGGTTACAACGTCGCCGCCCTTGCAGGGACGGTCTGTAACGTCAACGTCTTCGGCCTTGCTTAAAAGAATCTTTTCAGCTTCCTTTTCAACGTCCTCGTCCGTAACATTATACTCATAACTCTTGATTTTTAAACCCTTGTAGCTGCCTATTTCCACGTCGGGCTTGACGGGAACAGCCGCCGTAAGGGTTACGCCGTTTTCTTCTGTGATGTTGTCAACGGTGAGCGAAGGGTCACCCACAACCACGAAGTTGCCCTTCTCCTTTTCAAGGATTTCGGGATAGGTTGCCGAAAAGAGAATGTTGAAGGCTTCGTCAAAGAATACGCCCTTGCCGTAGAAGTTTTCAAGCACGGGCTTGGGCACCTTGCCCTTTCTGAAGCCGGGAACGCTGTATCTGGCCCTCGTCTTTGAGTAAGCCTTGTTGATTGCGTCGTCCCATTCCTGCTTGGAATAGCTGATGGTTACCTTTACGGTACTCTTTTCTCCGGGTGCTGTCTTGTAGTTCATTGTAATCTCTCCGTATATAAATTTGATATTAAAATTTTAAAATCTGTGTGTAAACGCCGCGCCTGTTTATTAATATTGTAGTGTACGGCCGCGTAGAAAACATTTTAACACAATACTTTGTTTTTGAAAAGCGTTTTAAATGATATTGCTCAAATAATTTATTTTACATTTCGCCCGTTTTGCTGTATAATTGCACACAGGCGGCGCGACACGCCGCAAAGACGCAATTTACGGAGTTGACTATGCCGCAGGACGCTTTCACGCTCAGATATGTAATACGCGAACTTGACGAAAAGTTGCGCGGCGGCAGGATTTCACGCATAAACCAGCCCGAAAAGGACGAACTCACATTTTTTATATACACCAAAAACGGCACCGTTAAACTTGAAATATGCGCCCACGCGCAAAACTGCCGCATAAATATAGGCGGCGAAAAGGACGCGCCAAAGGCGGCGGCAAGTTTCTGTATGCTGCTGCGCAAACATCTTCAGAATGCGGAGCTGCTCTCCGTCACCCAGCCCGGATTCGAGCGCATAGCGCAGTTCAACTTTATGTGCCGCAGCGAATTTGAGTGCGCCGAACGCTCGCTCTTCTGCGAGATTATGGGCAAATACAGCAACGTCGTTTTAGTGGAAAACGGAAAAATTCTCGGCGCGATGAAGACCACGTCGCTGGAGAGCGGCGCAAAGCGTCTGCTGTTTACGGGGGCTGAATACAGACTGCCGCTGCCGCAGGACAAGGCTGACCCCACCGACCTTGCCGCCCTGCAGGAGGTGTTCGGCGGCGGCGACGGCGGCGCGGACTTTATTGCCGCGAGGGTCACGGGCATAAGCTATGCAACCGCGCTGGACATAGAGCTGGCCTTTGGCGGGGCCGCCGGCGCGCGCGACGTCTACGAATACGTGAACGGCAGGTTCTGCTCCCCCTGCGTCGCCCTCAAAGACGGAAAGCCGTGCGACTTCAAGGCGTGCTGTTTTTCCCCCGAAAAGAGGCAATACCCCACCCTGCTTGAAGCGCAGACGGCCTACTATGAATATGTGTGCGCAAGGAAGGCCTTCGACGACAAAAAGCGCAGGCTTGACGGCGCGCTGAAATCGGCCGAAAAGAAGTGCGAAAAGCGGCTTGCAACCATACTGTCGCGGCTGGAGGAATGCAGGGACATCGAGGACGTAAAACTTAAAGGAGAGCTGATTACCGCCAACATATATGCGATTGAACGGGGTGCAGACAGCTTTACGGCCGTCAACTATTACGACGAAAACCTGCCCGAAATCAGGATAGCGCTGGACCCCCGCCTCACCCCCGCGCAGAACGCGCAGAAGTACTATAAGCGGTATGCAAAACTCAAGCGCACGGTGGCCGCGCTGACCGTACAGCGCAGCGAGAGTTCAGAGGAAAAGGACTACCTCGCCAGCATAAGGTGCGCGATAGATTCCGCCGACGATATAGCCGACTTTGAAGAGGCAGAAACAGAGCTTGCGCAGATTGGCGCGCTAAGAATCCAACAGCCGCCCTCAAAGGGCAGGAAGCAGGAAAGCAAGGCGCCCTTCAGGCGGTATGAATACCGCGGCTTTACCATACTTTCAGGGCGGAATAACGTGCAGAACGAGCGGCTTCTCAGAAGCCTTTCAGAAAGGGACGTGTGGCTGCACACGCAGAAGTACCACTCCTCCCACGTTGCCGTGCTTACAGACGGGCGCGCAGTGCCTGACGACGTAATAAAGACGGCCGCAGAGATTTGCGCTTACTATTCTGAGGGGCGTTCGGGCGACAAGATACCCGTGGACTACGCCCTCAAAAAATTTGTCAGGAAACCTTCCGGCGCAAAGCCGGGATTTGCAGTATATACAGATTACAGGACGGCTCTTGCCACGCCAGACGGGCACGAGGAGCTTAAAAAGGACGCATATGAACAGGAATGACAGAAAGGGCGAACCCGAACAACCCGTGCCGCATACGACTTACCACTCCTGGCTGGGGCTGGCCGCGGCCGCGCTGGGCGCAATTTTATACGGGCTGGCTTTCGTGCAGCCCGTGGGCGTCTACGGCATAATAGGCGGCATAGTCTGCGAGCTTGCCGCGCTCGGTTTTTTCCGCACGCAGAAAAAGCGCAGGCCGCTGAAGTGGTGCAGGGCGGTGAACGTCGCAGCCTATGTTCTGTTCGGCCTCGGCCTGGCGTTTATGACAGGCGGCATAATAGCGGCCTCCCTTCAGGGGTCTTAAAGCGTTTCCCGCCGCATAGCGGCGCACGCAATTTTTTTGACGCAACAATCCGTCTGCGGGAGAGAGCGCGCAACTCTTTCCCTCATTTTTTGTATAATTTTTCCGTTATAGGCAAAATTATTTAGTGAATGGACGTAATTTGCAGAGCAGTATTTGAAAAGATAGCCTCCGCCTGCACGGGCGGCGGATACGCGATAGTGGACAGTCAGGAGCTGAGCGACGCCCTGCCCGACGGCGAAAGGAAGGCCGCGGGCGAGATAGACGGCGCG
>CBCPNE010000148.1:0-4164 GCA_965120435.1 uncultured Clostridia bacterium | reverse complement strand
GCTTCCTGTATTACAGGGTCGGCGGCCTCAAACAACTTCAGCGTGTCCCTCTGGCGCCTGGTCAACGGTTTGTCGTCAGGCGCGCCGAATTCATCGGAATATCCTATGAGGTAATCCACGGATACTCCGAAAAATCTTGCAAGGTCAATTAATTGTTCTATAGAGGGCTGCGTATTGGAATTTTCCCAGTTGTTGTAAGTCCCCTGGCTGATGTTAAGTATTTTAGCCATTGCCCGCTGCGAAAGTCCGCGCTCCGTCCTCAGTTCAAGTAATCTAATCATTTAATACACTATTGCCGTATTGTTCTTTTAATATAAATGATAAACTTTTATAGTCATTTTGCTTGACATATTAGAAAACTTAGTCGTATAATGACGCCAGAGATTAAAAAATCTAATCACAAAGGAGGTACTTATGACTGAAAACCGAATAAGATTATTGAACGAGAAGTACGGAAAACATATTCCGTCAAACGTTTGCGCGGATTTTGCAAGAGCGTGCGCCGCGGCGGACGACAACTGCTTTGAATCGGCTATAAATACGCCCGTCAAAAGCAAGGTTGCCACCGTACTCTTTTCCATATTCCTCGGCGGTCTGGGGGTGGACAGGTTCTATATCGGTGATATAGGGCTGGGTTGTGCTAAGCTTATTTTTAGAATCGCGTCATTGATACTGCTGCTTGTACCCGTGCTAGGAATAATAGCGGTGTGCGCGTCGTCCATATGGTGTTTTGTAGATATTTTTCTCGCCTATAAGAAGTGTAAGCAGAAAAATTATCAGAAACTTATTTCCGCGCTTCCCGCAGCGCCCGTTCAGCCGAGATTTTCTCAGCCTGCCGTATAAGGTCTGATATGAAAAAGTCGAAAATATTACTTTGCGGCGTATTTTGTGCGGCAATGTTTTCCGTTGCGGCAGTTTTTCCCGCTTGCAGCACATATGACAGCTACATAGATAGTTTCACGGGGTATCTTTCAGAGAACTATTATTCAACGGCGGATATGGCGGCCTCGGCTTTTGTAAGCGAACAGCTCACGGGTACTGCGTTCAGTCCCGCATATGTCGGATATGAAACTGTGGAACAGCTCAGTGAAAAGGAAATTGAATCGTCCGCAATGATTGAACAGACTGACGGAGATATACTTTCCGCCGAGAGGGTAAGCGTAACTTACGAATATTCTTCCGGCGGCGAAGTGCTGACGGAAAGTATGGATATTGATATAGTTCTGCAGGAGGAAGGCTACAGATATTTTGCCTTGCCGCTTGAATCGGGACAACGTCTTACGCAGTGCTACCTTGACAGCGTGATGGACTATTCAAACTTTATAAATTGCACAAACAAGACAACTTTCAACGTAATGATTTCATCGCTTGGAAGCAGCGCCTATGAGCAGACGATAAAACTTGACTACGACGCGGCATATATAGCAACCAATCTTGCGGGTACGGGTTACACTGTTGAAGTTTATGCTCAGAATAAGGATAGCGGCGGACTGAAAGTATATATCAAGAGCCCTGAAATAAGCGACGATTTTTGCGACCTCTCCAAGACAGGCTATATTTTATATATAAGCAAGGGCGCAACCACTAAGAGTATCACGTCCTTTGCAACGGTTGAAGAGCTGAGCCAACTGATTTTTGCGTTTGATTACGACGCTTCCCTGTTCGTAAAGACGAATTACGGATTCATGCTGACGAATGATAATTATCTTCAGCTTATGGAAACCGTATTTGCCGACAGCGACTATGACTACAGCAGCGCGTGGGAGGAGTATAACATGTATGCGGAGGCAGAGTTTATATTTTCCGGCAGCGACCTTGCAAAAATAATAATAGTCGTCCAGGCGGAGTATAACGGCGATATAATAAGCGTAATAGCCGAATCCGAATATTACGACTATGGAAGTACGACAGTAACCGTGCCCACGGTCAACGGCTGAGGTGAGATGTATGGATGAATACGGCCTTTCTTCCGCAACCGCGGAGGAGGAGAGTTATGAACAGCTGCGCGCAAAATATCTGGGCAAAGGCGGGGGCGCCCGCAGAACGCAAGGCAAAACGGAGTGGGTGTGCGACCTGGTTGTCATGTGCGCTACTCTGTTGATTTCAATAACGGCCTGTGCGTGTTTTGCGACGCCGCGACTGACTCTGGGCGGCGTAACTGCGGACGGCGGAAATATTGATATATTTTCGTTTATATATTTTTCGGATTCGTCTATGATAAATAAAATCATAGACGCTGTAGATTCGCTTACGGATTCGTCGGTTATAGTGCGCTTCGGGGTTATAGTGCGCTTCGGGGTGATGCTCGTTTCCGCCATAATAGTGCTGATAAAGTCGGTAGTGTATGCCATTACTGCCTGTGTAAGGTTTGCAAAGGGCAGGTCCGCCGCGCTTGTAAAGGGGTGTGCAAAGAGCCTGTCTTTCAACCTGATGGCGTATGTGCTGTTTACTTTTATAGGCAGCGTTTCGGGCGGGAAAGGTTCTTACGCATATTACACCGGCTATGTCTGCGGAACGGGTATGACGGCGGGGAGTATTCTGGGACTGCTCGCCCTTGTATCCGTTGCAATCGTCAGGATTGTAAAAAACAAGCCGTATGAAAAGTATGCCGCAAAATTCAACGACCTTGCAGTTCTTGCGGCTTCATTCGTTGGGCACACCATTTTGTGCTTTATGGTTACGGGTCTGCACCTTTACAGCACGTTTTGCTATCTGTACACTTCTTTAATAAGCACGTTTGCGTCGGCGTTTGCCTATGGCTTCAACGTAAGCGCGCTTGTGTTTCCCCTCGCCAACCTGGCAATCTTTTACGGTGGATGCCAGATATATAGGAGTGCGCTGAAAGGCGCTTCGGAAGCTATCTGCAAACTGGCCTCTCCGTACAGCGGACAATGCGCGCCCGTTCCGCTTACGGCAAAGCGGAAGAGGAAAGGCGCTTCGGTGGGTTTTGTGCTGTGCATTGTAGCCGCGGCCTTAATGATTGCCGCCGTTCTGCTTATGCAGGTTCCGCAATTCGGCTACGGCGCTGCGCCCGATATATTGGATTTATCCATAGGTATGCTTGCGGTTGCCGTGGTTTTTCAGGTGCTGTACTCAACGTTTAAACGCGTGAATTTTCAGGCGCTGGCCGCTAAAAGGAGTCAAAAGGCGGCAAATACATAGTATTTAAAATGCGGTGCGGCGGCGCGCCGCATTTTCAGTGCTTGACTTGTGTGAGCCTCTGCTATAAAATGGGTAAAGCGGAGGCGGTATGGATATACTCAATTTTTTTCTCAGCTTTTTGCTTCAGATGGTATTTACGGTCGGGTTTATATTTTTATTCGGCTTTATTATTGCGCTGTGCAATTCCCGTTTTTATGCAAACTTCGGCTCCCGCGCAAGGGCGGTGTGCTACGCTACGGGCTTTATAGGTACGCCCATACACGAATTTTCCCACGCGCTTATGTGCCTTATTTTCAGGCACAGGATAATTGAGATAAAACTGTTCACGCCCGATTCCGAGGACGGGACTTTAGGCTATGTGCTGCACACATATAATCGGCGCAGTTTCTATCAGCGGGTAGGCAATCTGTTCATAGGCGTTGCCCCCATACTCGTGGGCGCGCTGCTGCTTGCGGGAGTTTTATATCTGCTGCTTCCCGACCTTGTCGTGCAGGCCGCTTCCGAGATAGGCGCGGTGGACTTTGCCTCCGATATTGGTGCTTCGTTCGGCCATATATTCAGCGCATTCGGAAGTATGTTCTCCTATGCGGCTACGTGGCAGTGGTGGGTGTTTGTGCTTATAGGCAGCCTGATTGCCCTGCATATGACGCTCAGCCGCGCCGACGTCAGGGGCGCGCTGTCGGGGTTGGTTCTCTACTTTGCGCTGTTTTTAGTGGCCGACCTCGTGCTTGCGTTAATAGGCGGGAGCGTACTCTCTGCCTTTACGCGCGGCGTCATTGTATGCGGCACTTTTTTGCTGTTCTTCTTCTGCATATTCGCGCTCATAGCGCTCGTTCTGCTCGCGCTTTCGTTTATAATAAGGGCAATATCCCGCCGCCGTGCCATTTAGCTGCGCCTGTTAGTAAAAATATTACAGCCCGCTTTTATGTAAAAATAACATTTGACAAAATAATCGTTCGCCATTATAATATTTTCTGACGTCGTTTTTACTACGCAAAAACG
>CBCPNE010000147.1:0-4492 GCA_965120435.1 uncultured Clostridia bacterium | reverse complement strand
GATTTGCGCAGGGCGCAGAATCAGTTACGAGTTTTTGCAGTGCCAAAACGATTACAGTGATGGGCGCGCCGTCGCCCGCGCAATAATGCAGCCATAACTTGCCGTAGGCAATCATCACGCGTTTTGCCCTGCAAAACGCTTATCACTTATCGCCGCCGCGCGTGATGATATGATTGCTTGCGCAATCATAGTTGATTTTGCGCCTTGCGCAAAATCTTACTCCCACTCTATCGTTGCAGGGGGTTTAGAGGTAATATCATACACAATTCTGTTTGCGTGCTTTACCTCGTTTGCTATGCGGTTGGAGATTGTCTCCAATACGTCATACGGAATACGCGCCCAGTCGGCCGTCATTGCGTCTACCGAGGTGACGGCGCGTATGGCGATTACGTTTTCATAAGTTCTGAAGTCGCCCTGTACGCCCACAGTCTTGCTGTTGGTAATAACCGTAAAGTACTGCCAGATTTTATCGTCTAAGCCCGCTTTTGCAACTTCGTCACGCAAAATGTAGTCAGAATCGCGCAAAGTTTCCAGCTTTTCTTCGGTGACTTCGCCCATTATCCTAATGGCGAGGCCGGGGCCGGGGAAGGGCTGGCGCATTACAACGCTCTTGGGAAGCCCTAACTCAAAGCCAACTTTGCGCACCTCGTCCTTGAAGAGGTCGCGCAAGGGTTCTATAATCTCCCTGAAGTCAACAACCGAGGGCAGTCCGCCCACGTTGTGGTGGCTCTTGATTACGGCAGACTTGCCCTTGCCGCTCTCTATCACGTCGGGATAGATTGTGCCCTGAACGAGGTAGTCTACCCTGCCTATCTTCTTCGCCTCCTTTTCAAAGGCGCGTATAAACTCTTCTCCTATTATCTTGCGCTTTCTTTCGGGGTCTGTTACGCCCTTAAGTTTTGAAAGGAACACCGCGCCCGCGTCCGCCTTGATGAGGTTCATTCCGAGGCCGTCTTTGAATACGCTCATTACCTCTTCGGCTTCAAACTTTCTTAAAAGTCCGTGGTCGACAAACACGCAGGTGAGGTTATCGCCCACCGCCTTATGGATGAGTGTGGCAGCCACAGCGGAATCAACACCGCCGGACATCGCGCAAAGCACCTTTTGGTCGCCTATCTTGTTTTTAATCTCCGCAATCTTTTCCGAAACAAAACCTGACATCGTCCAATCGCCGTGCGCGCCGCAAATCTCGTAGAGGAAATTTCTGAGTATGAGCGTGCCGTATTCCGTGTGCTGAACTTCGGGATGGAACTGAACGCCGTAGATTTTGCGCTCTTCGCTGCCGAATGCCGCAAAAGGACAGTTGTCTGAATGGGCAATCATATCAAAACCTTCAGGCAGGCGGGTTATCCTGTCCGTATGGCTCATCCAGCTAACCGCCGTCTCAGGCACACCTTTGGTGAGCGGACTGTTTTTGTAGTAGACTTCTGCCTTGCCGTACTCCGACGCAGAGGCCTTTTCAACCACGCCGCCGAGAAGATAAGCCGTGAGCTGGCAGCCGTAGCATATGCCGAGTACGGGTATGCCGAGGCTGAACACCCCTTTATCTATCTTGGGGCTGTCTTTATCGTAGACGCTGTTGGGGCCGCCCGTGAATATGATGCCTATGGGGGCGTACTCCTTTATCTTTTCAAGCGGCATATCCGCAGGCAGAAGGTCGCAATAAACGTTCTGCTCGCGCACGCGCCTTGCAATAAGCTGATTGTACTGACCGCCGAAGTCTAAAACCAAAACTCTTTCGCGCTGCATAAAACTTTTCCTTTTTTCATTAATAATATTTAAACGCGCCTTTTACAGCGCGTTAAATTGTCCGTATTTCAAAGCTGTCCGATGATACGCTCTAAATATTCAATAATCGTATTGAGGTAGTCCTGCTGCTCTTCACCGATTGCGGTTACGCCGCCAAGAATACCGAGCAAATGCCCGGCGGCAAATGCGTCCTCATTGGAAATTACTTTCAATCCGAGCGAACCGAGGGCGTTATTACGCGGAAATGAGGACAGCATTATATCGTACTCCCCATTCTCCGAGAGAACAAATGCAGACCTGTCAAAACCTTCGTCAAGCGCCTCTACCGCAAACGCGAGAGCGCTTTCAAGTTCCCCCATTTCATAATAAGCGCCGGCAACGCAGCCGTATATGTACTGGCAGTAGCTGTATGAAATTCCGGGATAAGCCTCGGAAAATTCAGCGTCGGCAGAAGCACAGTAATCATCGAACTCTTCGTCGTCAATGAGCTTTACGCCATATTCAATTATCAGGCTGTTGTCTTCCGCAAGCACGGAATTGTTGACGCAGCGGGCGAGGTCGTCAATCTTGCCGGAATAGGAATAGGCGAGAACCGCGTACCTGACGGCTAATTTATAGTTGCCCACCTGTTCGCACCAACCCGCCATTGTTGACGGGAAACCGAGACTTAACACGGCAAACAATACCACGGCAAAGCCGACAACTATTCCCAGCGTCATTAAAGCCGATTTCAAAATAATCTTTTTCACAGTTTTTCCGTATAAAAACGCCTAGCGCATAAATCTTAAGTACTTATTTTATTTTATCATAAGCGCCCGTAAAATGCAAGTGTTTGAAAACCATTCATAATCGGCAGACATGACAATATAATTTTATATATGAGAAAACTCTGTTATATAGCGGTTTGCCTTGCGGCAATACCCGCCGCAGTGATTGCCGCCACCTTCTGCGGCTGCAAAAAGACGACAGATTACGCAGATTACATATCTGAGATGAGATACGACATATTCACCTGTGCCGATGAAAGCGCAGATATTAAAATCTATTGCAGCAAAAAAGAATCGCCCTACCTTGCAGACGGGATTAAGAGCAACGTAAACGAGCTGATTGAAATTTATGCAGGTTTTGGTACGGGCTTTGACGTGGTGACAATATCTTCAGACAGTTTTACCGGCGGTGAGATGAGCTATCTGACCGTAAAGGACTGCTGGTACCTGAGCTTCAGCGGCACGATAACTTCCGACAGCGTGACCGTAACCGTTATATGCGACGATGAAGCGAACAGCTTCACGCTTGAAAGCGTACTGACAGACCAAGTTATGAGTTGTGAAGAAGCCCTGGACTATGTTCTGGAGTATGACGGGGAACTCTTCTCCTCAAAGACGGAAAACGGGGTGTTCCGAGGAGAAATTTTCATAAGACTGTTGTACGACGGGAATTGCTACTATTATGTGGGCGTGTGCGGGCGCGACGGAAAAATAAACGCCTACCTTTTAGACGGAGAGAGCGGCAAAATTATAGCCGAGCGCGAACACACAATGTAAAGCTTAACGCGCGCCGCCGTACCGTTTTTAAAAGCAACCGAGGCGAGATTATCGTGTTGAACACCTGTTTAAAACGGCTTTGTACCAAGCAGAAGACGCAGAAGCACCGCCGACGCCGCGATGAAAATGGCCAGACAAGTTTAACAAAACGCCACAAAAAGGCACAAAAATAGCCGTTTTACGTAAATTATATCACACATAGTACTATGAAAACGCTGAAAATTGACCATTTTTAAGCATAAAAAGAAGCACCGCAACAGAATACGGCGCTTAAAAATATGCCTTTAAGTCAAACCAGCTTTTCGAAGCCTATCCTCTTCTTTCCGTTCCTCACTTCAAGTTTTCCGCACAATTCAAAACCCTCAGACAGCATAAGCCGCTGCATAGGAAGGTTCTTTTCGTGCGTGTCCATTCTTACGCTTGTTCTGCCGAGAGAGCTGGCGACATCGGCGATATTCTTCAGAATAAATCTCGCAAGTCCCGCTCCGCGGAACTTATCCGCCACAGCGACGGTATGCAGCGCGAGATAGTTACCCGCCGTTAGCCATTCTCCCTCTATTACGTCATAGTCGGAGTCATAGTCCAGAACGGAAAACACAGCCGCCGTTTCACCCGAACTCAGAACAAGACGGAAGTTACCCGCCGAGATGTTGTCTTTCAAAAAATCAGAATCGGGAAAGCCGTCATGCCACTGAGGATTGCCGAGCGACGCCATAAACGTGCGCGCTTGGCGGAACACTTCCGCAACGGCGTCCATATCGGACATACCGGCTCTCTTTATATAAACGTTTTCAACCATTCCGCCGCCTCAGCTTTCTATAAACTCAAGTATTATGCTGTTCTGTACAAACAGATAGTCGTCCTTTATTCTTAAGTAGTCGCCGCTGCGCTCCAGATATTGCTCAACTTTGGCAAGAGCCGCCTTATGCTCTTCATAAAAGTCGCTTTTGAACAGCTTTTTATATTCGGCGGTATTCAAACCGACTGCGGTGCGCAGCGCAAGCATTATGAATTCAAATTTGCGACCTTCCTCGTCCACGTCCTCAGAATTTATTACGGGAAGCCTGTCTGAAAGGACGCATTTAAAGTATTCGTCCAAATTAAACGTGTTTGTAAAACGCCTGTCCTTTATGCAGGACGAAGCCGAAACGCCGAACCCTATATACTCGCCGCGCCGCCAGTAATTCAGATTGTGGAGG
>CBCPNE010000146.1:0-10816 GCA_965120435.1 uncultured Clostridia bacterium | reverse complement strand
TACCTGAACGCAGTTGTGTTTTGCGTAGCCCTTATTGGAGACATGATGGTCAATGTTCACAGTATCCCCTCTGAACTTTGAAAAGACATGACCGAACGTACCCATTCTGGCTATGTCGGCACAGTCCACGGCTATGAATGCGTCGTACTCGCCTTCGGGAAGAGATGTTGAAACTTCCTTCATTTCGGGCAGGAAGAAGAACTTTTCCGGAGGAGCGTCCTCGCACACAAAGCATACGTCCTTGCCCGCCGCGCGCATTGCAAGACACAGCGCAAGGCCGCTGCCCAGAGCGTCTCCGTCCGGCCGCGCGTGGCAGAAGATTGCCGCTCTATTGCATTTTTTTATCTGAGCGGCCACTGCCGCTACAGCGTTTTCACTCATCATCTTGCGGTTTTACGTCCAATTTATTTAAAATTTCGTCTATATGAGCGCCGTATTCCATACTGCCGTCAAGAATAAAGTGCAGTGCGGGAACCGTTCTGAGCCGCATCATACCGGCAAGCTCGTGACGGATAAACCCGGCGTTTTCTTTGATAATTTCAAAGGAAGCGTCCCTTCTGCCTTCATCGGTATCGAAAATGCTTACATAGATTTTCGCCGTCTTGAGGTCGGGGGCAACATCTGCCCCCGTGACGCTTATTACTGTGGATAGCTGAGGGTGTTTATCCCTCAGCTTTCTTGAAATTATGGAATACACGGCCTTCTGAAATTCTCCCGAAAGCCTTTCTCCCCTTAAACCTTTCATATAAAATCCTTATTTTGCGGGCACTTCCTGTATAAGGTAGCACTCGATTATATCGCCGACCTTTATGTCGTTGAAGCCCTCAATCGCGCAGCCGCATTCAAAGCCGCCGCTTACTTCCTTTACGTCGTCCTTAAAGCGTTTGAGCTGCTGAACGTTGCCCTCTACCACGAGAACGTCGTCACGGTATATGCGGAGTTTGCCGCCGCGCACAATCTTGCCTTCGGTTACGTAACAGCCGGCGATATTGCCGACGCCCGTTATCCTGAAAGTCTGCTTGACCTCGCACTTGCCGAGGTAAACCTCCTGATACTTGGGAGTAAGCATACCCTTGAGCGCCGCCTCTACGTCGTCGAGCAGGTCATAGATTATGCGGTAGGTGCGTATATCCACCTTGCTGCGTTCGGCAAGCGCCTTGGCCTTTGCGTCGGGGCGGACGTTGAATGCGAGAATGATTGCGCTTGAGGAGTCGGCAAGCATTACGTCCGTTTCCGTAACGGCGCCAGCGCCGCTGTGGATTACCTTTACCTGCACTTCTTCATTTGAAAGCTTGAGAACGGACTGTTTCACCGCCTCCACCGAGCCCTGAACGTCGCCCTTTATTATCAGGTTGAGGTTCTTCATATTGCCTTCGGCAATCTTTCCGAATACCTCGTCGAGGGAGATTTTTGAAGTCTGCACCACGCGAGCCTCGCTCTCCTTCCTCTTTCTCTCTTCAATAACCTGGTTCATAAGGTCCTTGGAGACTGCGTATATGGAATCGCCCGCATTGGGTACTTCCTCAAAGCCGAGTACGGACACCGCCGTGGAGGGACCTGCCGATTTTACCTGCCTGCCCCTGTCGTCTATCATTGCGCGCACTCTGCCCGTTATGGTGCCGGATATAATGTTGTCGCCTGTGCGCAGAGTGCCGTTCTGCACGAGTACGCTGGCCACAGGGCCCATTCCCTTATCCAGCTTTGCCTCTATGATAGCTCCGCGGGCCTCCCTGTCGGGATTTGCAAGAAGCTCCTTCATCTCGGCCACAAGCAGCACGTTTTCAAGCAGGTTGTCTATGCCCTCTCCCGTCTTTGCGGAAACAGGGCATATGATGGCGTCTCCGCCCCACTCTTCGGGCACGAGGCCGTAATTTGTGAGGTCCTGCTTTACCCTGTTTATGTCGGCGCCAGGCTTGTCAATCTTGTTTACGGCGACAATTATGGATACATCCGCCGCTTTTGCATGGTTTATCGCCTCCACCGTCTGCGGCATTATGCCGTCGTCTGCGGCAACTACGAGTATAACTATATCCGTAACCTGTGCGCCCCTTGCACGCATTGCCGTGAAGGCCTCGTGGCCGGGGGTGTCGAGGAAGGTTATGCTCTTGTCGCCTACGGCAACCGAGTACGCGCCTATATGCTGGGTTATGCCGCCGGCCTCGCCTTCTGTGACGTTGGTCTTTCTTATATAATCCAGAAGAGAGGTCTTGCCGTGGTCTACGTGTCCCATAACCGTAACAACGGGAGCGCGGGGAACAAGGCTTTCAATCTCTTCAACGGTGTCGGCCTGCTTTTCAATGAGTTTTTCTTCGGCGGTCTTTTCGGGCTTGTATTCAAGCTCTATGCCGAGGTCTGCGGCTATCATAAACGCCGTCTCATAATCAATGGAACCGTTTACGGTTGTTACGATGCCGTCCTTGAAGAGGCGTTTTGTTATCTCTACGGCGGTAACGCCGAGTTTTTCAGAGAGTACCTTTATAGGTATGTTGTCCGTGGTTACGACTGCGTGCTCTATACGCACCGTCTGAACGGTGTGCTTGGGAGCCTTTTTGGTGCGCGCCTTGCGGTAAACGCCCCTTTCGTCGTCGAAATCCTCTACGCTTGCGCCCTGCTGCTTTATCAGCGAACGCTTATTTAAAGGCTTTCTCTCCTTGTCGGCATATGAGCGGTCGCCTCCCTTCTTTTTATCCGGCCCGAAGTTTTTGGCTCCTTTTGCGGGCGCGGGCGCCGCTGTTGCGGGACGAGCCCCGCCGACAGCGGGTCGGGGAGCAAAGCCGGGACGCTGGGCGCCGACGGCAGGACGCGTTCCCTGCGCGGGGCGGGGAGGACGGGAATCCCTGTTTATAAAGGTTCTGTTGTCGCCCTGCCTGGGTCTGCCGGAGGCCTGACCTGCGGAAGGACGCGCACCGCCGGCAGCGGGTCGGGGCTGAGGTTCCCTGCGCACGCGCTCCCCAGCAGGCTGTTGCTTTGCCTCCTGCGCTGCAGTCCGCGGCGCGGACTGTTCCTCCTGCGGCTGTATTGCGGAGGGAGCGGACTCAGACTGAGCAGGCTTGCTGTCCTGCACGGGCGCGGGTTCGGCCTGCTTCTGCTCTTTGAGTTTCTGCTCTGCGGCAGCTCTCTCCTTTTCAGCCTGTTCGGCAAGCGCGCGCTCTTCCTCCCGCTTCTTAGCCTCCTGAATAGCGCTCTCCATATCGGACAGCTTTTTAAGGATTTCCGATACGCGCCGCTCTGACGCGTTCACCTTTTTACCCAGCTCGGAAAGTTTTCCGCCGGATATGAGCTTTCCTATATTTTCAGCGTTCTCATATTTCATTGCCATATATCAGTTTATGCCTCCAGCATATATTTCATAGTTATCGTCGGCCGCGGAAATGATGGCCTCCGCAAGATGTCTGTCCCTGACCGCGGCGAGTTTGCAGCCCTGCTTGCAGACGGCGTTTTCCAGCCCGCACCTGCAAATCATCAGCGGGCAGGAATGTCTGCGGGCAAACTTTTCAGCAAGCTTGAAGCAGTTGGCCGAAGCCGTTGAACACACTAAAATGAGGTAGACATCCTTCTTAAGACAGTCCACCGCGCCCGTGCCGAGCGCAATTTTGCGGGCGCGCAGGCAAAAGCCTATGTAAGTTTCCGCCTTAGCCCTTTTTTCCAAAATACTCCTCCTCTATGCGGGAATAGACCTCTTCAGGCACCTCGCACGAGAATACTTTGTTTATAAGCCGCTGCTTTCTGAGTTTTTTTACGCAGTCGGGATTGTCGCAGATGTAGGCTCCCCTGCCGGACGCCTTGGAGGAAAAATCTATGAAGATTTCACCCTGCGCGTTCTTTACTATGCGCAGCATCTCCCTCTTCTCCTTGAGTTCGCGGCAGGCTATGCACATTCTGAGGGGAATTTTTTTAGTCCTGGGCATCTTCCTCTACCGTTTCGCCTTCGCCCTCTTCCGCGGGGGCAAGGCCGAGCTTTTCAGCCGCGCTGCGGCTCTTTACGTCTATCTTCCATCCCGTGAGCCTTACCGCAAGGCGGGCGTTCTGTCCATCCTTGCCTATGGCGAGAGAAAGTTTGTCGTCCGGAACTACGGCCATAGCCGTCTTTTCTCCGTCAAGCTGCGTTACGGAAAGCACCTTTGCGGGCGAGAGCGCCTTGGCTATAAACTCCAGCGGGTCCTCGCTCCAGGGGATAATATCTATCTTTTCCCCGCCGAGTTCGTCTACCACGGCGTTTACCCTTGCGCCCTTGTTGCCGACGCACGCGCCGATTGCGTCCACGCGGGGGTCCTCTGAATAGATGGCCATCTTGGTCCTTGCGCCGGCCTCGCGGCTGACTTCCTTTATAACGACGGTTCCCTGCTTGATTTCAGGCACTTCCTCTTCAAACAGCTTTCTCACAAGGCCGGGCGACGAACGGCTGACCATAACCTGTGCGCCGTTGTAACCGCTCTTTACCTTTTTGACGAATACCTTTATCTTGTCGTTTACGTTATACGTCTCCCCGGGAACCTGGTCTGAGGGCAGGAGTACACCCTCTATCTGACCCTTGCCGAGGTCTATATATACGTTCTTTACGTCCTTTTTGCGCACCACGCCCACAAGGAGTTCGCCTTCTTTGTCGGCAAACTCGTTCATTGCGGCGTCGCGCTCCGTCTCGTGAATCTTCTGAAGAATGACCTGCTTGGCAGTCTGCGCGGCTATGCGGGAAAAGTCCTTGGGAACGAACTTTTCCGTTATTTTGTCGCCCACCTTGGCCGTCTTTTTGATTTCACGGGCTTCCTCCAAAGAAATTTCCTTTTCGCGGTCAACCACTTCGTCCACGACGTTTTTTACCGTGTAGAAGTCAAGCGTACCCTTTTCAGGATTGAGCTTGAGTTCTACTGCGCCGACCGTGCCCGCATACTGCTTTTTGCAGGCAGAAACGAGGGCGTTTTCAAGCGCCTCTAAAAAAACCTGACGGGAAATTCCCTTTTCCCTCTCCAAATCTTCAAGCGCCAAGAAAAAATCTTTGTTAGTCATTTTTTAAAATCTCCTGTGATTTAAGTTATGTTTGCGCCCGCAACGGGCGGGTATGTCTGCATTACCGCGGATTGTCCGCACAATCATTCAAATTTTATGGCCTTGTTTATCTTTGCAATCTTGTTTCTGGCAAGCTTCAGCTCCTCCTTTCCGCAGCCGAGCGTTATGCTTGACTTGTCGAAGGAAACAAGCACACCTTCAAGATACTTTTTGCCTTTCAACGGGGCGAAGAGCTTAACTTCGACTTCCTTGCCGAGATTGCGTTCAAAGTCGCGCTCAGTTCTGAACGGTCTGTCCAGTCCCGGACTGGAGACGTTGAGCGTGTAGGGCGCGCCGTAAGTGGGGTCAAATTCGTCGATGGGGTCCATAATGGCGTTGTGGAACCTTTCGCAGGTATCGAGGTCTACGCCCGCCTCCGTCTCAATGAACACGGTTATGGAGTCGCCCTTTACTTCCACGTCCACAATCTCTATGCCCATAGGAGCGGCTATACCTTCAAGAAACTCCTTTATCTCCTCTGTCGGCCTGACTTTCATAAACAGTCCCCTTATACGGCGATTGAGTGCCCCGCAAGGCACTCAATCTAAAAATAGATATTAAGGCTATATCTATTATAACACCTCAAATTCAATTTTGCAACATTTATCAGCAATCAGGCAAAGATTTTTTTAATTTTATCAGTTCGATAAAGATTTTTGCCGTGGCGAGAGCGTCGTCCTCCGCCCTGTGGTGATTGAAAGTTATGCCGAAGTGTTCCGCCACGGTATTGAGCTTGTAGTTGGACAGGTGCAGCATCTTCTGCGAGAGCGTCAGGGTGTCTATCACTCTGCCGCCCACTTCATAGCCGAGTTCGCGGCAGTAGTGGTCTATAAACTTGAAGTCGAACCCGACGGCGTTGTGCCCCGCGAGTACCGCTCCGTCGCAGAACTTGACGAAGTCAGGAAGAACGTCCCTATAGCTCGGCGCGGATTTGACCATGGCGTCTGTAATGCCCGTAAGCTCTATTATCCTCTGTTCAAGCGGCACGCTGCGTTCAGGATTGACGAATGTGGAGAACTTTTCCGTAATCTCTCCGTCCACCACCTTGTATGCGCCTATCTCTATTATGCCGTCCATTTCGCCGCCGACGGGCGTTGAATTCAGACCTGTTGTTTCAAGGTCGAACACGACGAATACAGTGCCCTTAAAGCACTGAGGCAGCGAGGTGTCCGTGAAGAAATCCGTCTGGGTGTAGTCCACGAAGCGTTCCGGCTTTACCGTGTGATAGCCCCTGGGTACGGGGCGGCACTTGCGCTTTTCCGGCGTGAAATTTTCAGGCGGAGAACCGTAATCTATGTTGGTTGCGGTGTAGCGCAACATTCCGTTGTGAACGTCGCTGCGGCAGGAACAAACTATGCTCTCGCCCGCCTTTATTTCCCTTATCTTGTCCACGCTCTTTTTGCGCGAAAAATATGTCATTCTGACTGTGCCCGTGCCGTCTGTGAGCGTTATTGTGAAGTAGGGTTTTTCCTCTCCGTTTGAGCGCACATAAGAGCGTTCTGAAAGGTCTACAACCCTGCCGCAGACAACCGCGTTTTCGCTTACGAAGTTGAAGTCTGCGATATACAGCGCCCTTGCGGGGGGGGCGGCGCTCTCTATAGGGGAAAAATTTTCAACGGGGAATGTACGCGGAGGCGCGATAAACACCTCCTCTTCCACCTGTTCTTCAAGCTCTATGGCGTCCGCGCTGAGCTTTTCCTCCGACACGGTTCCGCGGAACGTGCCGCAAAAACTCTTTGAAAGCGCCTGTTCTACTGCGTGAACTACTCCCACTGCACGCGCTTTGCCGCCGAGCGTACTCAGGGTGAAGCAAAAGCCGCCTTCCTCCTTTTCAACGCCTATGCTGCGTTCGGTAAGCACAGAGGAGAGCGCGGGGAACTTTTCCGCAATAACTGCGGATATTTTGCGCCTGACCATATCGCAGTCGGGCGTAAGCTTGGATATGTGAAGTTCGAGTGAAAATTCCTGCGGAACGTATCTGCGCACCACGGAATAGGCGCTGTCGTAATCGCTTCGGGAATATGCGCAGTCGGTTATCAGCCGCACCGAAACGGACGACGTCGCCATAGTAAGGCTCACGCCGCCCATAATAGCGTTTTTCATACTTCCGACCGAGCGCACCTCAGACAATATATCTTCAGTCATTTATAAGACTTTCTATCTCCTTTATAAACTCCGTTTCGGCCGAGGCGGACGGCACGCGCCGCACCACCTTGCCCCTTTTGAATATGGCGCACCAATCTTTTGCGCCCGCAATGCCTATGTCGGCTTCAGCGGCTTCGCCGGGGCCGTTGACAACGCACCCCATCACCGCAATCTTAAGCGGCTTGTTTACGTCCTTTACCGCCTCGCTCACTCTTTCGGCGAGGGCCGCAGAGTTCCACTCGCACCGCCCGCAGGTGGGGCAGGATATTACCTCTGCATAGTTTTTGTCCAATCCAACCGCCCTGAGAATGTTTCTGGCGCAGTACACCTCCCGCACGGGGTCGCCCGTGACAGACACGCGGATTGTGTCCCCGATTCCCTCCAAAAGCAGCGCGCCGAGCGCGACGGACGACTTTACCAAGGCAGATTCGTATGTGCCGGCCTCTGTCACGCCTATATGCAGGGGATACTGCGTGCGTTCGGCAACGTACTTGTAAGCCCCGTACGTCAGGGGTACGGAGGAGGCCTTTACGGAAACTACAATATTTTCCACGCCGTATTTTTCAAGCAAGGACACGCTTTTAAGCGCGCTCTCCGCAAGGGCGGCGCGGCTGACGCCGTACTTTGCAAGAAATTCTTTTTCAATGCTGCCCGTGTTGGAGCCTACGCGCACCGCTATGCCGTGCGCCTTTATGCAGTCGGCCACAAGCCTGATGTTGTCCTCCCCGCCGATATTGCCGGGATTTATGCGCACCTTGTCACAGCCGGCCTCAATGGCCGCAACGGCGAGGCGGGCTGAAAAGTGAATGTCGGCCACAAGCGGGATTTTTATGCGCCTCTTGATAAGGCCTATGGCCGCGGTGTCCTCTTCGTCGAGGACGGAGACGCGCACAATCTCGCACCCGGCATTTTCAAGAGCGGCAATCTGGGAGCAGACCTCTTCCACGCGCGAGGTTTTGAATGTACACATAGACTGCACTTTTACGCTCTCACCGCCGCCCACGGTTACGCCGCCGATATTTACTTTTTTAGTCATAAAGAGTACTCCGCGAAAATTTAAAGCCGCCCCTTTGCAAAGAAGCGGCAACTGCATACAGAACAAACCTGAAAAGAGCAGGTAAACTCAGTTTTTCTTACTCTCCATAAGGCTCTGGAGTTCGGCCATAAAACTTGAGATGTCGTTGAAAGAGCGGTACACGCACGCATAACGCACATAGGCTACTTCGTCAATCTCCTTGAGTTCTTTCATCACCATTTCGCCTATCGCCTTGGATGAAATTTCCTGCTCCATAGAGTTATAGACCTGTTTGGAAACTTTGTCCACAAGCTCGTCTATCACCGCCATCGGAACGGGGCGTTTTTCACATGCCTTTATCACACCGCTTTTAATCTTCTGCGGTTCATACGCCTGCCTGTTGCCGCTCGATTTAATAACGAGCACGGGCGTATCTTCAATAGTTTCGTAAGTGGTGAACCTTCTGCCGCAGCCTATGCACTCCCTTCTTCTTCTTATAGTCCTGCCTTCGTCGGCAGAGCGGCTGTCTATAACCTTGCTGTCCTCGCAACCGCAATACATACATTTCATAGAAATACCCCTTGCGTATAGCGGCAGTGCCGCTATTTATAAAATTATACCACAAAATATTGTGGTTGTAAAGTAAGCGGCGGCGCAAATTTTGCGCCGCCGCACAGGTATTAATTAATGTTACAAACAAGGCTGCCTTGCGGTGCAGGAGCTGCTCCCGCACTCATTCAGACAGATACGATAAGCGGGCGTCCATCTTGCTGTCCCCTCAATCACGGAAAATTTAACGCGCGGCACGCGCTAAATTTTCGTGAACTATTTAAAATACTTAACGCCGCTTTCAAATATCTTCATATCAAAATTCCCACAGCAGTTCTTATACAGGTTTTCGCCGACGCGCTCTGCGTGGCCCATCTTGCCGTAAACTCTGCCGTCGGGCGAGGTTATTCCCTCTATCGCCCACATACTTCCGTTGGGGTTATAGGGCGAGAGCATTGTGGGTTTGCCGCTTGCGTCACAGTACTGCGTGGCTATCTGACCGTTTTTGCGCATCTTTTCAAGCTCGGAGAAGGGCGCAACAAGCTTGCCCTCTCCGTGGGAGACGGGTACGGTATATACCTCGCCCACCTTGCAGGCGGACAGCCAGGGGCTCTTTACCGAGGCTACGCGCACGTTTACCAGCGTGGATACGTGGCGGGCTATGTTGTTGTATGTAAGCGTAGGCGAGTTCGCGGTGAGCGGACTGACCTTTCCGTAGGGCACGAGACCGAGTTTTATGAGGGCCTGGAATCCGTTGCATATACCGAGGATGAGGCCGTCCCTCTTTTCAAGCAGGTCGGCTATCCTCTCCGATACGGCGGGATTTTTGAAAGTTGTAGCAATGAATTTACCCGAACCGTCCGGTTCGTCGCCGCCCGAAAAGCCGCCGGGGAAGGCAATTATGTTTGCCCTGTCTATGGCCTTTATTATGGCCGCCACGCTCTCCTCTATGTCGCGCGGGGAACGGTTGCGTATTACAAGCACTTCGGTATCCGCACCGGCCAGCCTGAACTTGCGCTCTGTATCAAGTTCGCAGTTGGTGCCAGGGAAAGCGGGTATGAACACGCGCGGTTTTGCCGTTTTTATGCCTATGCCTGAATACCTGCCCGCTGCGGCGCTGTCGCAGTCGGGAATATCCCCTTCGGCGGCGGCTGTTGCGGGGAACACTCCGTCCAGCCTGCCCGTATAGGCCTTTAACACCTCTTCATAGGCGGCCTTTTTGCCGCCGCAGGTGAAGTCGCCCCTGCGCGTTTCGCCGAGGCAGACAGAATCTATTTCTCCCAAGGCGGCGATATTTTCCGCCGAGACGATTATATCGCCGTAGCGCTCGCAGAACAGTTCTTCCGCAGGGCAGGCAAACGCAAAGCCGAGGCCGTTGCCGAAGCAACACTTTGCCACGGCGGCGCCCGCGCCTCCCTTTTCTACTACGGTGGCATACTTTATATTGCCCGAAGCAATGCCCGAATGAACTGCGGAATAGAGTTTTTTGAGATATTCAAAGTCGGGAACAGAACAGCCGTCCTTGCGCATCGGCAGAAGATACAGCTTTGTGCCCTCGCTTTCGGGTACGTTGGTTATGAGTTCTGACGCCTTGGCGGGAGCTATCGCAAACGATATGAGCGTGGGAGGCACGTCTATGTCCTCAAACGAGCCGCTCATCGAATCTTTGCCGCCTATAGCCGCAAGACCGAGCTTTATCTGGGCGTACAGTGCGCCCAGAAGCGCGGAGAGCGGAACGCCCCAGCGCTTTTTATCCTCCCTCAGGCGCATAAAAAATTCCTGCAGAGTGAGGCGTATATCCTTCATATCGGCGCCTGCCGCCACTACCTTTGCAACGGAAGCAACTATGGAGTAGACAGCCCCCGTAAACGGAGATGACGACATCAGCTGAGGATTGTAGCCGTAGGCCGATACCGTGCAGTCGTCCGTTTCGCCGCCGACAATCTTTGCCGCCATTGCCGTTATAGGGGTGAGCTGGTTTTTGCCGCCGAACGGCATATATACGGACTTTGCGCCTATCGTTGAATCGAACATCTCGGCAAGCCCCTTTTTGGAGCATACGTT
>CBCPNE010000145.1:0-4812 GCA_965120435.1 uncultured Clostridia bacterium | reverse complement strand
CCAAGAAGTAAGGAGAGAAGTTATGGCAAGCAACATGAATAAAAAGGTTGAAAGAATTGCCGAAAAGAGGGACAGACGCCCCTACGCTACGGCAAAATATATAAGAATTTCCCCCTACAAGGTGAGAACGGTACTCGCGCTCATACGCGGAAAGAGCGTTGAAGAGGCGGCGGCCATACTTACTTATTGCAACAAGGGCGGTTCTGAGGAAGTAAAGAAGGTTCTTCTCTCCGCGGCGGCCAACGCCGAACACAACAACGGAATGGACAGGGGCGACCTGTACGTTGCCGAAGCGTTTGCAAACGGCGGCCCTCATTTAAAGAGGATGCAGCCCGTATCCAAGGGACGCGGCAGGGCAATTCTGAAGAGAACCAGCCACATAACCGTAATTCTTGACGCGAAGAACATTTAAGGAGAGTAAGTATGGGACAGAAAGTTAATCCTCACGGTTTAAGGGTAGGCATAATCGCCGCTTGGGACACGCAGTGGTATGCAGACAAGAAAGATTTTGCCAAAAACCTCAAAGAAGACAACGTAATCCGCACCTTCCTTAAAAAGAAGTATTACGACGCGGCTATAAGCAAAATTACGCTCGTAAGGGCGGCCAACAAGGTTGAAGTTACCATATACACCGGCCGTCCCGGCGTACTCATCGGCAAAGGCGGCAGCGAGATAGACGTAATAAAGAAAGACCTCGCAAAGCTCACGGGCGGCAAGGTTATAATCATAAACGTCAAGAAGGTTGAAAAGGTAGACCAGGACGCTCAGCTCGTTGCAGAGGCGGTTGCCGCCCAGCTTGAAAAGCGCGTATCCTACAGAAGGGCAGTAAAACAGCAGATTTCCAAGGTGTCCAAGACGGGCGTCAAGGGCGTAAAGATTACCGTAAGCGGCAGGCTTGACGGCAGGGAAATTGCCGGCTGCGAGAGCTATCACGACGGTTCCATTCCCCTTCAGACCATCCGCGCGGACATTGATTACGGCTTTGCGGAAGCGCACACGACCTTCGGCGTACTCGGCATAAAGTGCTGGATATACAAGGGCGAAGTGCTCACAGGCTCCAAAAAGCTCATAATCTCAGACGGAGGCGAAGAGTAAGATGTTAATCCCCAAGAGAGTTAAAAGAAGAAGACAGCACCGCGGCAAGATACGCGGCCGCGCGCAGAAGGGCAACACCATTGCCTACGGCGAATACGGCCTCGTTGCCGAAGAGGGCGCAAGAATCACTTCCGCCCAGATAGAGGCTGCCCGTGTAGCGATGACCAGGTTCATCAAGAGGGGCGGCAAGGTGTGGATAGACATATTCCCCCACAAGCCCATCACAAGGCACCCCGCAGAATCCCGTATGGGTTCGGGCAAGGGCGCTGTAGAATACTGGGTGGCCATAGTAAAACCCGGCAGGGTAATGTTTGAAATGGCGGGCGTTCCCGAAGATATAGCAAGGGAAGCTATGCGCCTTGCAAGTCACAAACTGCCCGTAAAGTGCAAGTTTGTCAAGAAAGAGGCTGCGAAGGAAGTCGCGGCTGAAGGCGGTGAAGCTAATGAAAGCTAAGGAAATAGTAAATTTGAGCGACGCGGAACTTACCGCAAAATTGCAGGAACTCAAGACCGAGCTTTTCAACCTGCGTTTCCGTCACGCGAGCGGTCAGCTCGACAATCCCCTCTCTATAAACCTCGTTAAAAAGGATATAGCAAGGGTGAACACCGTAATACGCGCAAGGCAGCTCAAGGCTTAAGGAGTAGAAAATGGAAAGAACGACGCTCAGAAAGGAAAGAACGGGTCTTGTTGTTTCGGATAAAATGGATAAGACGGTGGTAGTTGCCGTCACCGAAAAGAGCAAGCATCCTCTCTATAAAAAGACCATAACCAGGACGACAAAGTTCAAGGCGCACGACGAAAACAACGAGTGCGGCGTGGGCGACACCGTCAGGATAGTTGAAACAAGGAAGCTCTCCAAGGACAAGAACTGGAGGGTTGCCGAAATTATAGAAAAGGCCAAGTAATTTGCTTGTGCCGGCGCGTAAGTTAAAGCGCCGCAGCCTTTTCAAGGACAGCGTTTTTAAAATCACGAAAATTTTTGTAAAAGCGACAAATTCGTGAGAGAAAGATATTTTCAAGATTGAATCTCGCCGGCAGCGTGCGCCCGCAGCTTCGCGCTCCGCGGTAAAAGCCGCGGTTAACGCACACGGCAGAACAATCCGCTGAAAGGTTCACACGTTTTCGTTGTGAATTAGTTGTAAGTTCATAAATAGTTAAGGAGAATATTTATATGACACAACCCCAGACAAGGCTCAAGGCCGCCGACAACAGCGGCGCTAAAGAGCTTATGTGCATAAAGGTGCTGGGCGGCAGCTTCAGAAAGTCGGGCAACATAGGCGACGTAATCGTCTGCTCGGTAAAAACGGCTACCCCCGGCGGCGGCGTAAAGAAAGGCGACGTCGTAAAGGCGGTAATCGTGCGCAGCACCAAGGGCGTCAGGCGCGACGACGGAACTTATATCAGGTTTGACGACAACGCCGCAGTAATAATAGGTCAGAACAAGGAGCCCAGAGGCACCCGTATCTTCGGACCGATTGCAAGGGAACTGAGAGAAAAGAACTATATGAAGATAATATCTCTGGCTCCCGAAGTTCTTTAAGGAGAGGTTAAGCTATGAACGTAAAATTGAATGATAATGTTCTGGTTATCACCGGTAAGTATGCGGGCAAGCAGGGCAAGGTAATCGCCACTTCTCCCAAAAGCGGCAAGGTAACCGTAGAAGGCGTAAACATACAGCACAAGACGCAGAAGGCCCGCCGCGGCAACGACGTTTCCAAGATAGTGGAAAAAGAGGGCGCCATAGACGTATCCAACGTAATGGTAATCTGCGATTCCTGCGACAAGGCGATAAGGGTAAAGAGCGGCATGGCAGACGGCAAGCGCGTGCGCGTATGCCCCAAGTGCGGAGCTGTGCTTGATAAGGCTTATACCGGCAAGAGGAGCAAGGAAGTTAAGAAGGAAGAGCCCAAAAAGCGTACCAGAAAGCGCGCGGCAAAGGCCGAGGCGGCCGCAGAGCAGGCTCAGGACTCAAAGGCTGAGGAGTAAGGTGAACGAATATGGCAAAAAGTGCAGAAAAAGTTAAAGAATATAAGAGCAGGGTAGCCAAACAGTATGCGGAGGAGGTAGTCCCCTACCTTGTAAAGAAGTTCGGCTATACCAACGTAATGCAGGTGCCCAAGCTCGTAAAGATAGTTATCAACACCGGCCTCGGCGACATAAAGGACAACGCAAAATCCATTCAGATAACCCAGAATGAGATAAAGCAGATAACCGGCCAGCAGCCCGTGCTTACAAAGGCCAAGAAGTCCGTAGCAAACTTCAAGGTTCGCGAAGGAATGACGGTAGGAATAAAGGTTACGATGCGCGGCAAGATGATGTACGACTTCTTCGACAGGCTCGTATCCATCGCGCTTCCCCGCGTGCGCGACTTCCGCGGCGTTCCTACGGACAGCTTTGACGGCAAGGGCAACTACTGCATGGGCGTTAAAGAACAGCTCATCTTCCCTGAGATACAGTACGACCAGGTGGAAAAGATAAGAGGCATGGATATATGCTTTGTAACCACCGCCAAGACGGATGAAGAAGCAAGAGAGCTTTTAAGGGCTATGGGAATGCCCTTCAAGAGGTAAGGAGATAAAAGTATGGCAAAGAAAGCAATGATAAACAAGCAGCAGAGGCCCGCCAAATTTTCTACAAGGGCTTACACAAGATGCTCTATCTGCGGCAGACCTCACGCCGTGCTCCGCAAATACGGAGTATGCCGTATATGTTTCCGCAACCTTGCATACAAGGGTGAAATACCCGGCGTAAAAAAGTCAAGCTGGTAAGAAGGAGGCAAGAAGATGACCGACCCCATAGCAGATATGCTTACGCGCGTGAGGAACGCGCTCATGGTAAACAAAGAGACGGTGGAAATTCCTTCTTCCAATATGAAGAAAGCCATCGCGGACATAATGCTTGCAGAAGGATTCGTCTCCGACGTGAAGCTCGTTGAAGACGGCTACAACGGCAAGCTGGTAATAACGCTCAAGTACGCAGGCAGAAAGCAGCCCGTAATCAACGGTCTCAAAAGGGTATCAAAGCCCGGCCTCAGGACGTACGCAGGCGTTGAGGATATGCCCAAAGTAATGAACGGAATGGGCGTCGCCATTATCTCCACAAACAAGGGAATAATGACGGATAAGCAGGCCAAGGCCGCAAACGTAGGCGGCGAAGTGCTCTGCTACATCTGGTAAGGAGGCAGCAAGGCATATGTCAAGAATAGGTAAATTACCGATAGCGCTGCCCGCCGGCGTAACCATAAGCCTTGAGGGCGACGTAGTTACCGTAAAGGGCGCAAAGGGCACGCTTTCCCAGAAGATAGCGGGCGATATAGATGTAAAGATTGAGGGCAACGAAGCGCTTGTTGTAAAAAAGCGCGACGTAAAAGAGCTTGAGGCTATGCACGGCCTGTACAGGGCGCTTATCAACAATATGGTTGTGGGCGTAACGCAGGGCTACAGCAAGAGCCTGAAAGTAAACGGCGTAGGCTGGAAGGTGGCAAAGCAGGGCAACAAGGTTGTTCTCAACGTAGGTTATTCCCACCCCGTGGAATTTGCAGAGCCCGCCGGCATTAAGCTTGAGTGCCCCGGCCCCAATGAAATTGTTGTCAGCGGCATAGACAAGGCTCTCGTAGGCCAGACCGCCGCGGATATACGCAGCATAAGAGTTCCCGAACCTTACCACGGCTACGGCATTGCTTACAGCGATGAAGTAATCGAGCGCAAGGAAGGCAA
>CBCPNE010000144.1:0-2839 GCA_965120435.1 uncultured Clostridia bacterium | reverse complement strand
GTCCGTGGCGGCAAGCGCCTTGGAGAGCGAGCCGATAACTTCGGCCAGACCACCTGTCTGAATAAAAGGCGTACATTCAGACGCAACAAAGAGTATCTTTTTCTTGCTGCTGTGAAGTGCTGGCTCAGACAGTACGGAAATATCCGCCGAAGTCGCCTCCGCCTTTTTAGCCGGAGTTCTTCTGCGCGCAAGAGTTGCGGACGCTATTTTTATTCCGCCCTTGCCTTCAACTGTCTTTTCTATTGTCACATTCTTATTTTCTTTGATATTTTCTGCCATATATTTCTCCGTATTTGAATTTTGACCGTCAGATGAGCGAACCTTTGCTTATGAAGTACGGCTTGATTTCGCATCCTGCAAGCGTTCTGTTGTCCCGTATAATCGAGTTTTTGTCGCTGACAACATATGAAAGATTGCAGTCGTGACCGACATAGTTGTCTGTCATAAGAATACAGTTTTTAACTACTGAGCCCTTTCCGATTTTTACGCCGCGGAAGAGTATGCAGTTTTCAACCGTACCCTCAATCAGACAGCCGTCTGAAATAAGAGAATTTTTTACTATGGCGTTATCAGTGAATTTTGCGGGAGAGCTGTCGTTCACTTTCGTATATACGTCTCTGTCGCCGAAAATTTCGTTGCGCACGTCCTTTTTCAAAAGGTCGAGGTTAGCATTGAAATAGGCAACGAGCGAATCAATGTTGGCATAGTAGCCCTCAAGCTTGTAGCCGTAGATATTCATTGACTTTACGCCGGGAACAAGTATGTCCCTGCCGAAACTTTTATAACCGCGCTGAATGGCGTCCTGTATGAGGTTGAGAAGGAAAGACGTCCTTGCAACCATCACATTGATATAATTTTTTCCGACGTTGCCGGGCGGAGGATTTATGCCTATCTCCACTATCTTTCCGTTTTTGTTGGTCTCAAACGTCATATAGTAACGCGACTTGGAAACTTCGTGCTCGTGATAAACCATTGTAATATCTGCATTCTTTTCTTCGTGGTATTTTATCACTTTGCTGTAATCGAGTTTGTATATAGCGTCACTGTCAGAAAGTACAACATAGTCCTGCTTGCACTTTTTCAGGAAAGCTGTCGCACCCTTGAGCGCTTCCAATCTGCCCTTATACAGTGTTTCAGATTCATCGCTATAAGGAGGCAACAGAATGAGTCCGCCCTCCTTTCTTGCAAGGTCCCAGTCCTTTCCCGTACCGAGGTGGTCCATCAGTGACTGGTAGTTCTGCTTTGTAATTACGCCCACAGTGGTGATACCTGAGTTCACCATGTTGGAAAGCGCAAAATCAATAAGGCGGTATCTTCCGCCGTAAGGCACCGACCCCATAGACCTGATTCTGGTGAGTTCGGGTATGTTTTCGTCATTTATACTTGAAAATATAACGCCAACCGTAGAAGCCATCTTATTTACCCCCTTTACACACTTTTATTAACGATTTCGCCGGCGGCCACACTTCCGCCGTCCTTGACGGTAATCCCGCGGCCGAGCACGGTGATTCCCGATGTTTTGCTCTCTACCTTGCAGGCCTTACTCTTCTCTGCGCCTATAGTTGCCTTTGCACCTATCGTAACTTCTTCGTCGATTATTGAGTAATTTACGGAAGCACCCTTCTTTACAATTGTATTGCCCATAAGAACGCTGTCCTGAACGACTGCGCCTTTTTCTATCACGCAGTTGGTGCCTATTACCGAATTGACTACCTTTCCTTCTATTTCACTGCCGTTTGCTACAATGCTGTTTATAACTTCCCCTTCAACGTAAGCCGGCGGAGAAAGAGGACTTCTTGAGTGAATAACATTGTCTTTGTCGTCAAGGTCAAAATTGGGAACAACCCCCAAAAGGTCCATATTTGCTTCAAGCAGAGAGGTTATTGTGCCCACATCCTTCCAGTAGCCTTCAAAGCGGTATGAGAACATCTTCTCTCCTGCATTGAGCATTGCGGGAAGCACATTCTTGCCGAAGTCCTTTTCAGATTTGGGGTCCTCTTCGTCGAGTTCAAGGTACTTATACAGCTTGTCTGCGCTGAAAATGTATATACCCATAGAAGCAAGATTGCTCTTAGGTTTTGCGGGTTTTTCCTCAAACTCATAGATTGACCCGTCTGGATTTGTATTGAGTATGCCGAACCGCGAAGCTTCCTTCATAGGTACTTCCATGCAGGCTATGGTGCAGTCTGCGCCCGTCGCTTTATGAGCCTGAAGCATCTTATCATAGTCCATCTTATAGATGTGGTCGCCGGAAAGTATAAGAACATAGTCCGGGTCATACATCTTCATAAAGCGAATGTTCTGGTAAATGGCATTTGCCGTGCCCTTGTACCACGAAGTTGACTTTTTAGCCTCATACGGCGAAAGAATATGTACGCCGCCAAAAGTTCTGTCAAGGTCCCACGGCTGTCCGTTGCCGATGTATTCGTTCAGAACAAGCGGCTGATACTGCGTAAGCACGCCTACCGTATCTATGCCGGAATTAATACAGTTAGACAGAGGAAAGTCTATTATCCTGTATTTAGCGCCGAAAGATACGGCCGGTTTCGCTATGTTGCTGGTCAAGGCATAAAGGCGGCTTCCTTGTCCTCCGGCAAGCAGCATAGCTACGCACTCTTTTTTTCTTAGCATAACACAAAATCCCCCAAAATTTTTTGTACCTGATTGAAATGACAGCGCGGCCGGGGCTTAAAAATTGCTTTAAGCTGTCGGGCACGGTTTGTCTTAAGGCATTGATTTGTTCAATACCTTATTTATTCTATCATATAAATATTCATTTTTCAAGACCGATTTTAAAATTTTTTGTTAATTTGTCAAACATTTTTCAGTACTTTTTTTG
>CBCPNE010000143.1:0-3578 GCA_965120435.1 uncultured Clostridia bacterium | reverse complement strand
CCCCTTTTTGGAGCATACGTTGAGGCTGGAGAGCGTGTGCAAAAGCACGTTCCTGAAGTCAACGTTCTTTGCGGGTGCAAAGAAGTCCGTTCTGTTTTCAGTTATAAGGGCTTCGGCGCGCTGTTTGACGCCGTTTGTGTCCAGGAAATCGCGCGATATGTCCACTATCGCCCTGCCGCGGTGGTACATCTTCATACGCCTGTCGGCAGTGACCTTCGCCACTGGGGTTGCGGAGAGGTTTTCGGCCGCGGCGAGTTCTATAAACTGCTCCGCGTCCTCCGCCGCAACGACTACCGCCATACGCTCCTGCGATTCGGAAATGGCAAGTTCCGTGCCGGAGAGGCCCTCGTACTTTTTGGGAACTTTATCGAGCTGTATTTCCACACCGTCTGAAAGTTCGCCTATGGCGACGGATACGCCGCCCGCGCCGAAGTCGTTGCACTTTTTGATTTTGCGGGTGGCCTCCCTGTTGAGGAACAGCCTCTGCAATTTACGCTCTGTGAGGGCGTTGCCTTTCTGGACTTCAGCTCCGCACGTCTGGACGGACTTTTTGTCATGCGCCTTGGACGAGCCTGTTGCGCCGCCGCAGCCGTCCCTGCCCGTTTCGCCGCCGAGGAGTATTATAACATCGCCAGCCGCGGGGCGCGCACGGTATATCATATCCGATTTTGCGCCTGCAACTACAAAGCCCGTCTCCAGCCTTTTTGCAACATAGCCGGGATGATATACTTCGTCAACCTGCCCCGTCGCAAGACCTATCTGATTGCCGTATGAGGAAAAACCTGCCGCCGCCGTAGTGGTTATCACCCTTTGGGGGAGTTTTCCCGCCAGAGTATCTTCCAGCGGCACGGTGGGGTCGGCCGCGCCCGTAATCCTCATCGACTGCAACACATAGGCGCGCCCTGAAAGGGGGTCGCGTATTGCGCCGCCGAGGCAGGTCGCCGCCCCGCCGAACGGCTCTATTTCTGTGGGGTGGTTGTGCGTTTCATTCTTGAACATTACGGTGTACTTTTCAGGCTTGCCGTCAAGTTCAACGTCAACGTTTATAGAGCAGGCGTTTACCTCTTCAGATTCGTCAAGGTTATCCAGAACGCCGTCCTTTTTGAGCTTTTTTGCGCCTATTGTGGCTATATCCATAAGGCAGGGATATTTATCCGTTCTGCCTGCGTAGAGTTCTTTGAACAAATCTTTATAGAGCGAATAAGCCTCCGCCACGGCGGGGTTGTCGCCCTCTATCGCTATGTCGGTGAGCTCGGTTGCGAAAGTGGTATGCCTGCAGTGGTCTGACCAGTATGTATCTATCACGCGCAGCTCGGTTTCTGTGGGGTCGCGCTTTTCCTTTACGAAGTAATCGCGCACGAAATACAAATCTTCGCGCGACATTGCAAAGCCCATACGGGCGTGGTATTCGTCCAGCCGGCTTTCCGTCATCGAGATAAAGCCCTTCACGCTCTCCACGTCGGGAGCCTCTATATGCTCATGCGCGAGCGAAGCGGGCTTGTCAAGGCCCACCTCTTCGCTTTCAACGGGGTTGATGAGGTGCTTTTTTATGCGCTCCACTTCTTCTGCGTTCGCCCCCTTGACGGCATAGACGCGCGCGCACTTAATCAGGGGACGCTCCTTCTGGGTGAGCAGCTGAACGCACTGCGCGGCGCTGTCCGCGCGCTGGTCGTACTGCCCCGTGAGGTAAGCTATGGCAAAGACGGAGTATTCGGCGGCAAAGTCAACCTGCTCCCTGTATACATTGTCAACGGGAGGTTCGGAAAATACGCCGGGGACAGCCTCTTCAAGCTCCTCTTCGGTGACGCCCTCTACGTCGTACCTTATGAGCATACGGACGTCCTTTATGTCTATTTTAAGGAGATTGCGTATTTCCTCGGCAGTCTTTTTTGCCTGTAAATTATCTTTCTTTTCAACAAAAATTCTGTATATCATCGGGCCAACCCCATCCATTTTATTATAATTCAACTATAAATCAGCCTTCCCTGTACTTAACGCCTATATCGCTGCGGCAGTACATACCGTCCCAGCTTATGTTTTTGATTGCGGCGTAAGCCTTGGCGCGGGCTTCGTCTACCGTGGCGCCCTTGGCGACTACGTTTAATACCCTGCCGCCGTTGGTTATAAGTTTGCCGTCCTTTAACGCCGTGCCTGCGTGTACTATCTGGCAGTCGCCCACGTCGCCTATGGAAATGAGCTTGCCCTTTTCATATTTTTCAGGATACCCCCCGCTTGCAAGTACCACGCATACGCACGCGCCTGCGTCCCACTCTATCTTTATATCGGAGAGCTTCCCGTCCGTCACGGCCTCAAATATGTCCATGAGGTCGGTCTTTAACATTGGAAGAACTGCCTGCGTTTCAGGGTCGCCGAAGCGCGAATTATATTCAACGACCTTCATTCCCTTATCCGTGCGCATAAGGCCGAAGTACAGACAGCCTTTAAAAGTTCTGCCCTCCGCGTTCATGGCGCTCATTGTGGGAATCATAATCTTTTCCATTACTTCTTTTTCAAGTTCCTCCGTCCAGAACGGGCAGGGAGAAAACGTGCCCATACCGCCCGTGTTGAGGCCCTTGTCGCCGTCCTTTGCGCGCTTATGGTCGCAGGAAGTTATCATGGGGACGATTGTCTTTCCGTCAGTGAAAGAGAGAACGGACACCTCTTCGCCGGGGGTATATTTAAGGCCGCGCATACATTCTTCAATGACTATTTTGTTGCCCGCGGAGCCGAACGCTTTGTCAAGCATAATCTGCTTGAGCCCCTCTTCGGCCTGCTCAAGCGTTTCGCATATGAGAACGCCCTTGCCGAGGGCCAGGCCGTCCGCCTTTAAAACTATGGGCGCGCCCTTTTTGCGCACATAGGCAAGCGCGCTGTCGTAATCGTCAAAAATTTCGCTCTCGGCCGTGGGGATACCGTACTTCTTCATAAGGTTTTTGGAAAACGCCTTGCTCGCCTCTATTACGGCGGCGTTTGCGCGCGGGCCGAAGCAACGCTTGCCCGCGCCTTCAAGCGCGTCTACAAGACCTGCTGCGAGCGGGTCGTCAGGCGCAACCACATAGTAGTCTATTTCAGGATGAGCCTTTGCATAGGCAACCACGGCGTCCTTGTCCATATAGTCGACGTCCACGTTTTCGGCTATCTGCGCCGTGCCCGCGTTGCCCTTCATACAGTAGAGTTTTTCAACCCTCTTGCTCTTTTTCAGCGCAAGGAGTATGGCGTGTTCCCTGCCGCCGTTGCCTATCACCAAAACATTCATATAATTACCTCTCACAAATTTTTCGTTATGACCGATGAGAAAAATTCCGTGAATTTTAACAAATAGTGTGTCTTTTATATTCTTAAATAATAAACGTTGCAAGCAAGGTTTCCTTGCGCCGCAAGACCCGATTTGCTCATACATGCGCCTCTGCCGTTTCCCTTCGGGAGCCTCGGCAGAGTGTCGTCGTATTCACTCCTCGCGCAGCGGGGGGAATTGCCCAGATTATATTATCGAGGGCACTTAAAAATCGGGGCAAGGGGGGCTGGCCCCCAAAAATCACGAAAAATTTAGCGCGCCGCCCGCGCTAAATTTTTGTGAG
>CBCPNE010000142.1:0-3202 GCA_965120435.1 uncultured Clostridia bacterium | reverse complement strand
AACGTCATTGAATAAGCGCACGGATAAAGGTTCATTTCGTGCAGGTCGGCAAAAGTATAAATATTGGTAAGAATACGCCTGCTTGCAGGGTTGTGCTTCAAATCGTACAGAACTCTGTCAACCTGGTCGAACTCCCCCTCCCTGTACTTGTGTTTTACGCCCAGCTGATAGCCGTAGGCCTTGCCTATGGAGCCGTCTTTATCCGCCCACTGGTCCCAGATATGAGAATGAAGGTCGCGTATGTTGTTGCTCTTCTTCTGCCATATCCACAAAATTTCGTCAATGCAGGAGCGGAATGCCGTGCGGCGTATGGTGAGAACGGGAAATTCCTTTTTCAGGTCATAGCGGTTCACTATGCCGAACTTTTTTACGGTGTGAGCGGGCGTGCCGTCGCTCCATCTGGGACGGACGTCCAGTTCCGTATCCCACACGCCGTTTTCCATTATGTCCTTCATATTGGCTATAAAAATATCGTCCGCAAGGCTCAAAGCAAGCACCTCCCGCAAATTTTATTTATTTTAGCATTTAACGCGCTCCGCCGTCAAATAAATTGCACGGCAATCAGAAGGCGTCTTTTTCCGTAGAACTCCATTTTGCGGCTATGAACTTAAGTTTTATGCGAAGCGGTATAAGCGCGGTAAAAATGCGCATAGCCCTGTTGGCCGCCCCAACGATATATGTCCTTTTGCCCCTTTGCGCCGCTTTAAGGCTCCTTGCCGCCACAAATTCGGGCGATTTTGCGGCAATCTTTCCCCATATGCCCTGTGCCTTTATATATTCCTTAACGTCCGGGCGGGTATATACCGCGCCCGGCAGTACAGCCGTTACCGTAACTCCCTTGCCCATGTATTCTTCCCTTAACGCGACAGAAAAACTTGTGAGCGCACCTTTCAGCGCGCTGTATATGGCAAAGTAGGGCATAGGATACAGCCCAGATACGCTGGATATGTTTATTACGGAAAATTTACGCACCCTGCGGGCGAGGCAGAACCTCGTTGCGGATACCGCCCCTTCAAACAGAGAGCGCGTCTGGAATATAATCTTGCGCTCGTCATACTTTTCAAAAGCTTTCTGTACGTCTGCCCCCGCCACGTTGACAATGCGCGAGAAAGTAAATCCGCCGGCCTCACGGTAGAGCTTTGCGCGGGAATCTTCGTCCGCAAGGTCGCAGGCGCAGTATTCCACCCTTATTCCGTCATAGCCGTCCTCGATTTCAGTTTTGAGGGCGGCAAGCTTACTTTCGCTCCTGCCGGTGATAAAAAGATTTTCCCCGCGGGAGGCGAGCTCTCTGCAGAAGGCCTTGCCGATATATCCCGTTGCACCCGTAACAAATGCGTAATTGCGCGCATAGACGGCCTTAAGCCTCTCCAGAATCTCCCTGTCGGCGGGCGCCCACTGCGAGCAGTCCGTATCGGAAACAGGCAGCCACACGCACTCCTCGTGCTCTTTGGCTTCATAATCAGAGAGCATAGCGCACAGATATACGGTTATATCCACAACTTTGTCGGGATATTCAAACCGCGTACGCCCGACAGGCTTTATGACCGATATTTCAACGTTCAGCTCCTCGCGGCACTCACGGGCGAGCGCAGCCGGCAAGTCTTCTCCGCTTTCAACCTTTCCACCGACAAACTCGAATTTATGAATTACATATTCACTGCCGTAGGAACGCCTTGCGGCAAAAATTTTTCCGCCGTCCACAAAGGCCGCGCCAACAACGTTTATAACCTGTTTCATATGTATAATTTTATCACTTATACTCACTTTTCGTCAATATAAAAAAGCGCGCCTTCAAGCGCGCTTTCTCATTGATTTACCTTAACTTGCCCGACCGCACAAATGGCCTTGCGCCGACGTCAAAGGTTTTTAAATTATACCGTCTTGCCCCGGTATGAAATTCAGGACTACGCCGCCTGCTTATGAGTGAACGGCGAGCGCGCAGTATGAGAAACGCCAACAGCGCCGCCGCGCATACAAACAGAGCTATGCTTATCCATTGTGACGTGGAAAGCCCAAGCCAAAAGCCGCGGACTACATCCCCGCGGAAAAATTCAAGCGTGAATCTTATGACGGAATATGCCGCCGCATACGTCAGCAGACATACGCCGCTTATCTTCACTTTGCGGAACATAATTTCAAGTATGCCGTACAAGCACAACAGACTGAAACTCTCTATCAGCTGAACGGGAAGCAACGGCACCCCTATAGGAGTATTCAGGTCTACCGACTGCGTATAGGTGAATGAAAAAAGTCCGTCGTACTCTATTCCGTAACAGCATCCTGAAATAAAGCAGCCCACTCTGCCCATTGCGTGACCAAGCGGAACGCTCACGGCAAATATATCAAACACGGCAAAAAAATCCAGCCTGAATACCTTTACATAGATAAACAGCCCAGCAATGCCGCCTATCAGTCCGCCATAGAACACAAAGCCGTTCTGAATTATCTCAATTAGACTGAGTTTGTATTCTATTATTATATTTATAGACGTAAGCACCGAAAGGAGCTTTGCACCAACTATTCCGCCAACGGCGGCAAAACACGCCGCAAGCAATATATCCAGCTTTTTAACGCCGTACTTTTTTCCGCGCGGAATAGCGGCCGCCGCTCCGGCAAACAGGCCAAGCATAAACAATACGCCGTAGTAAGGAATATCCTTTCCGAACAATGTAAAATACGGATTCATACCATAGCCAAAATAAAAACTGTAACCTGCGGCCGTTACAGTTTTTAAAGAGTAAGTATTTTTTATTGAAGGAGTTGGTAAACCGCAGAGGTTGAGTTACATTAAACCGATGCAGCTATGCAAAGCACGCATATGCCGCAAGTAAAGAACGTTATAGCAGTGAACACGAGCGCAATAATGCTTATAACAAGCGCAGCAATCGCTACACCGTTCTTATTTCTCTTCATTGCAACGGCAGAGAGAATGAGAGCGACGATTGCCAAAGGCAAACCTATGATAGCGATTATACCAACGCCGAATCCCGTGAAACCGCAGATAAGAGCCAGAATACCCAACACCAGACCTGCTACAGCCACCTTTTTCATACCTCCTTTATTTAGTTTTAACAAGTTTATCACTCATTTTGAGTTATTGTACACATTTTGAGGTTTTATGTCAACTCATTTTGAGTTATTCTCGCAATAAATTCTTCAAAACGGTTAAACTAAAAAAAAAGGAAAAAACAATGTTCAGACT
>CBCPNE010000141.1:0-4619 GCA_965120435.1 uncultured Clostridia bacterium | reverse complement strand
GGCCGCGAGAGACTATGGCTATGAAGGTAACTATGTAATGGGCGCGAACATTGCAGGCTTTATTAAAGTTGCAGACGCAATGATGGCTCAGGGCGTCGTTTAATCTGTAAAAACCCATAATGTTAGAAGTTGCGGCGGAACCGTTCAGTCCTGACGGCTCCGCCGCTTTAAATTTTTAAGTTTACACCTTCAACGCAGCGCTTGTTTTGTCATTTTGTTTGACTAAACAACGCAAATATTATAAAATTAGTTCACTATGAGAATTGTGATAAAGGTTGGAACGTCCACGCTTTCGCACGCGACGGGCAAAATTAATCTCAGGTTTATAGACGGGCTTTGCAAGGTACTGACAGACCTTAAAAATGCAGGCAACGAGGTTATACTCGTTTCTTCAGGCGCAATAGGGATGGGGGTCAACAAGCTTTCCCTTCCCGCGCGGCCCGATGATATGCCCACCAAGCAGGCTGTTGCGGCGGTAGGGCAGTGCGAACTTATGTATATGTACGACAAGTTCTTCGGTGAGTACAACCAGACGGTTGCGCAAATTCTTCTCACCGGAGACGACGTTGAAAACGAAGAGAGACGCCTTCACTTTGAAAATACGCTGGAACGTCTTCTTCAGCTCGGCGCCATTCCCGTCATAAATGAAAACGACAGCATAGCTACTAAAGAGATAGCCGTTGGCGACAACGATACGCTTGCGGCCATAGTGGCGGTGAGCGTAAACGCCGACCTGTTGATACTGCTCACTGATATAGACGGGCTGTACACGGTCGACCCCAGAAAGGACGCGGCTGCGCGCCTCATACCCGTAGTTGAAGAGATTACTCCTGAGCTTATGGCGGCCGCAGGCGATTCTGGCACAAAGATGGGCACTGGCGGAATGTGTACCAAACTTCAGGCCGCCAAAATGTGTATGGACAGCGGAATGGATATGATAATAACAAAAGGTGAGGACGCAACCGTGCTGTACGGTGCAATAGAAGGCAGCAGTGTGGGCACGCTGTTCAGGGGTAGAAAAAAATGACAACTAAAGAGTTGCTGATAAGTGCAAACAAAATAAAAGCAGAGGCCTTTCTTCTTACGGAAGAGAAGAAGAATACCGCTCTCCTTGCAATGGCGGAGGAGATAGTGGCGGCGGCCGATGACATAATCGCCGCCAACGACATTGACGTGGCCTCTGCACGCGGCAGCATTTCAGACGTTATGATAGACCGTCTGCGGTTGGATAAAAAGCGGATAGAGGGAATGGCGGACGGCATACGCCAGGTTGCGGCGCTCCCCGACCCCGTAGGCAATGTGCTTGAAACTGTAAAACGCCCCAGCGGCATAGTGGTAAGAAAAATTTCTGTTCCTCTCGGCGTGGTTGCAATTATATATGAAAGCCGTCCAAACGTAACTTCTGACGCGGCGGCTCTGTGCATAAAGAGCGGAAATGTGTGTGTTCTGAGAATTGGCAGAGAGGCGTACAACTCCGCAAGGGCAATAGTGGCGGCAATGAAGAAGGGGCTTGAAAGAGCAGGGCTCTCGCAGGGATTCATAAACCTTGTGGAGGACACCACCCGCCAGAGTTCTGCGGATATAATGACTGCTACGGGACTTGTGGATTTGCTCATTCCGCGCGGCGGAGCGGGGCTTATAAACGCCTGCGTTCAGAATGCGAAAGTTCCCTGCATACAGACGGGCACAGGCATATGCCACGTCTACGTTGACAGGGACGCGGACTCTGATATGGCGCTCAATATCATTGAAAACGCCAAATGCAGCCGCCCCTCGGTTTGCAATGCTATGGAAGTCTGCCTGGTCAATGCGGACATTGCCCGTGATTTTTTGCCCCTCCTGTATGAAAGATTGGTTGAAAAGCGCGCAGAAAATCCCGTTTCGCTCAGATTGGACAAGACGGCTTACGCCATACTCGGCGGAAAGGACGGTTGCCTGCCTGCCGGCGAAAACGATTTTGATACAGAATTTCTCGATTATATCATGGCTGTAAAGGTCGTGGACGACGTCTCCGCGGCAGTGTCCCATATATCAGCCCACTCCACGGGGCACAGCGACTGTATCGTGACGGGTAACGAAAAGACAGCGTCTTATTTTGTAGGTGCGGTGGACAGCGCGGCCGTCTATGTAAACGCCTCCACAAGGTTTACAGACGGCGGGGAGTTCGGCTTGGGCTGCGAGATGGGTATTTCCACCCAGAAGCTTCACGCCCGCGGTCCTATGGGGCTGAGGGAACTCACCTCATACAAGTATATTGTGCGCGGAAACGGGCAGATAAGGTGATACGTTTGAAAAATTGAACCTGGCGGAGGTATGTTTTAACAAAAATTGTCTCCGCGATTTATTTGTAACAGTAATTTGACAATCTGAACGGGGAAATATATAATATCTATGACAAAAAAACTTGATGTTGAATATAGTAGTATGGTTAAATTAGAAGAAGACATTTTTTACGCAGGAGTGAATGACCACTCCACAGACTTATTTGAGGGGATGTATAATGTTCCCGACGGTATTTCATACAATTCATACGTTATAAAAGATGAAAAGATTGCCGTGCTCGACACGGTGGACGCAAACTTCTGCGACGAATGGCTTGGGAATATAAAGAAGATTCTTGGCAAGGCGCAACCTGATTATCTCGTAATCCACCATATGGAGCCGGACCATTCCGCAAATATACTCGCATTTCTCAAGGAGTATCCGTCCGTACAGCTTGTAGGCAATGCCAAAACCTTTGTAATGATAAAGGAATACTTCGGTTTTGACGTAAAAAACTGCGTCAAAGTGGAGGACGGCGGCCTTCTCAGGCTGGGCAGGCACACTCTTAAATTTGTTTTCGCTCCGCTCGTACACTGGCCGGAAGTTATGGTGTCTTACGACGAATTTGCCAAAATTCTGTTCTCGGCCGACGCATTCGGTACGTTCGGCGCGCTCGACCGCGACGTTCCGTGGGACGATGAGGCAAGGCGCTATTATATAGGTATAGTGGGAAAGTACGGCGTGTAGGTGCAGGCGCTTTTAAAGAAGCTCAGCACTGTTGAAGTGCGTAAGATATTCCCGTTGCACGGTCCCGTTCTGGACAAGAACCTTGAACACTATCTGGCGCTCTATGATACATGGTCCTCATACAGACCGGAAAAAGAGGCGGTTATGATTGCTTACGCCTCGGTTTACGGACACACTAAGGCCGTGGCGGAGATGCTCGGCGACATTCTCAGGAAGACCGGCAAAGAGGTGATAGTTGCCGACCTTGCGAGGGCGGACAGGGCAAAGTGTGTTGCAGACGCGTTTATGTGCAGCAAACTCGTGCTCGCTTCCATTACCTACAATGCAGAATTGTTCCCCGCAATGAGGGAGTTTATAGACTGCCTTACAGAGCGCAATTTCCGCGGCAGAACTGTGGGCTTTATTGAAAACGGCTCCTGGGCTCCGATTTCCGCAAGGCTTATGAGAGAGCGCCTTTCATCCTGCAAGGATTTGATTTTCATTGACAGCGTTGTCAAGGTGTGCGCGGCGTTCAAAGAGGAAAACGCCGCCGAGCTTGAAGCTCTTGCCAATCAGTTGGTTTAGTAAATGATAAAGTTCAAAGGGCGTTCCCGCAAAAACAGCGGAGCGCCTTTCGGCAAATGTAAGGATAGCGATTCTTACCGGAGAGCATCTATGAACAGTAATATGAAAAAAATGTTGGTCAAAAAGAGTATCTATGCCGGCAGTTACATATTTCTTGCGATAGTGATTGAAATTATAACCTTTGTTACAATGGGGATAGGGGTGGTGCCTACTCATTTCGGGTTGGATATTGCAATTATCCTTATTATTGCATTTATTATTTTTATTCTGCCCCATTCTGTGGCTCAGCTTATACTTGTCCTTCTGATGCTGGGCATTCAGCTTGTTTTGTCTATAATCAATGTATCGCTCTTTACTATGAGCGGAATGGTATTCAGCTTCGGAATGCTCAATCTTATTAATGAGGTTACGGGAGTTGTTGACGCAAGCTTTTTGAACTGGTGGTTCATTGCAGGACTTGGCTTACTTTACATCGGCTCAGGCGTGGGACTTCTCGTTCTCACCGCTAAATATCGCGTAGAAAAAGGGCTCTATGTGCGCAACGTCGTAATAATTATGCTTGCGGCATTCCTCGTTGTCGAATGTTTTGCAGGGCTGATATATTCGGGAATCGTCCAAAGTTTTTCGGCTTCGGCAGAGACTGAGGATGAATACGGCTTTGATATATTTTATGACGAAGATTCGCTCTATTACGAGCAGACATTCAGGGCAAAGGCTTTCAGAGAGTTTGGCACATTCGGCTACTTTGTTGTCAACATAGTCAATTCGATTTCGTCCGATACATATGTGGACGACATTACCGTTGACGAAATCGACGAATATTTTGCCTCCGGAGAAATGAGCAGCAGCGTCTATGGCGATAATATTTATACCGGTACCATAAGCGGTAAAAATGTAGTGCTTATTGTCATTGAATCGGGCGAATGGTATGTCATCAATAAGGAATACACGCCCACGCTGTATGCAATGGCGGAGCAGGGTATTCACGCCACAAACTTCCACGCACGCGATAAGACAAACGTGTCAGAGGCTCTGTCCATAATGGG
>CBCPNE010000140.1:0-15173 GCA_965120435.1 uncultured Clostridia bacterium | reverse complement strand
GTTTCAAGGAAAAATTTACTTCCCGCCTTAAAGTCGAGGTAGGCCCTGTAAATAAGTTCAACGCAGTCGTAATTTTTCAGCGTAAGGTTTTTGAACATAAAAAATACAAACCTTATCGCCGCGGCTATTCTTCCGTGTTTCAGCCTTAGCGCCGCAAGCACGGCGCCGTTGCGCTTCGTGTAATATTCCAGCTTGGTAGAATATTTTCCCTCGAACCCTTGGTGCCACACGGCTATGCCGCTTGTAAGTATAAGTTCGTCTATCGTGCGCATGCTGTATTCCGCGTCGTCGCACTTAATAAAAAAGGGCATCGGCAGTCCGTATTTTTTGGGGGTGGAGGCGGGTATGCAGCAGTACCACCACGCGTTGTAGTCGGGCCTGGTCGCATTTTCGTTGCGCAGAAGAGAGGCGGGCTCGCGCATATCGAGGTTGCCGTTTACAGGCTGGAATACCAGTCCCTCCTTGAACTGCCCGCCGAATTCGTGCTGTATGCACGGCTTTTCAAGCACGAGCATTGCGCCGCCTACTGAGGCTTCGGCGTATTCTTCGCTCAATGCGGCAAGCAGACGCCACGTGCGCTCTATGACGGCAAAGTCAAATTTAACGTCGTCGTCCATCAGAAGGTAGTGCGTGTATGAGCCGTCGTTGTCGCCCTCGTACAGCCCGCGGGCAAACCCGCCCGAACCGCCTAAATTTCTGTTGGGTATAATGTCGTAAAAATCCTCACGACTTTCGCCTAACGTCTTTGCATTGTCAACCACAATCACGTGCAGTCTTTCGCTCCATTCGGGCTGTGCCGCTATGGCCGCGCCAATGCGTTCAAGGTTGGCGGCGACAAATTCTTCCCGCTTGTATGTGCATATGATAATTCCCAGCTTTACGCGCCTTCGTTCGGGTATATCCGCGCTCCAATTTCCGCCGAGTATGCGGCACGCACCCCGCGCCGTAAGTCTTAAAAAGGCATAGCCGCCCGCACCCGCGCGCGATAAGTCGGCCTCCAGCTTTGAATTGTTCCTGCACTCGGCGTATGCTGCGCGGGCAATTTTGCCGCGCCTGCTCCGCACAAATATTTCGGCAAGGTAGTCGCCCTCGGCTTCAATTTCAGCGGCAAAGCGCGCCGCGCCGCAGTATTTGGAATATGTCCCGTAAGAGAGCAGGTTGAAGTACGCGTCAAAGTCGGCTGTCTGTCCGTCGCCAAGTTCCACCGTACCGTCCGCGCCCGCAGCCGCGCCCTTTAAAAACAGTTCTTCGGCGCCCTGTATGTTGTTGGATAGTGTAATGTCAAACAGTTTCACGAAATTATTATACCTCAATACCGCCGCAAAATCAATATCAAAAGTTGCGCGGCGGCGGTTATAAATGTCAGATTGTTATGCGCGTTAAAACCGTTGCTTTTTTAAATTTGTCTTCGCGCGTTTAACCGTAAAAATTTTGTGTAAAAAACGGCGCGACAAAGGCCGCGTGCGGCATGCGCCTGCGCGCGGTGCGTTGATTTACACGCCCGACTGAGCGGCCGCAAGGTTGAGCGCGGCCTCAATCACCTTGTCCATATCATAGTATTTATAACTTCCCAGTCTGCCGCCGAACAAGACCTTTTCCTCCTTATCGGCAAGCGCCCTGTACTTTGCGTAGAGCGCGTTGTTCCTCTCGTTGTTGACGGGATAGTATGGCTCGTCGCCCTTTTTCCAGGCGGCGGGATATTCGCGGGTGATGTAGGTGACGGGGCTCTCCGTCCTTTCAAAGTGTTTGTGTTCTATTATCCTCGTGTAGGGCACTTCGCGTTCGGTGTAGTTGACAACCGCGTTGCCCTGATAGTTTTCCTCTTCAAGCCGTTCGGTTTCAAAGCGGAGGGAGCGGTACTCAAGTTCGCCGTATCTGTAGCCGTAATACTCGTCTATCATCCCCGTGTACAGCACCTTGTCTGCGACGTCGGGGTTGGCCTTTATAAACTCAAAGTAGTCGCAGTTCAGCTTTACTTCCGTGCCATCAAGCAGTTTTTCGGCAAGTTTTGTGTAGCCGCCCTCGGCTATTCCCTGAAAGCGGTCGTTGAAGTAGTTGTTGTCGTACATAAAGCGCAGGGGCACCCTTTTGAGGATAAAGGGTGGCAGTTCGCTGCACGGCCGTCCCCACTGTTTTTCGGTGTAGCCCTTTATAAGCTTTTCAAATACGTCCTTGCCTGCAAGTTTGAGGCCCTGTTCTTCAAGGTTTTTTGGCTCGCCTATGTTGTATCCGGCAATCTGCTCTGCAATCTTTGCCTTTGCCTCGGCGGGGGTAACCACGCCCCACATTTTAGAAAAGGTGTTCATATTGAATGGCAGGTTATACAGCTCGTCCTTATAGCGCGCTATGGGCGAATTTATAAAGTTGTTGAAGGTGACAAAACTGTTCACATACTTCCACACGCGCTCGTTGCTCGTGTGGAAGATATGCGCCCCGTAGACGTGTACGTTTATGCCGTCCCTGTTTTCGGTGTAAATGTTGCCGCCTATGTGCGGGCGCTTGTCTATCACAAGGCACTTCTTGCCCGCCTTTTTTGCTTCGTGCGCGAACACGCAGCCGAACAGTCCCGCCCCCGCTATGAGGTAGTCATACTTTGCCATAATGAATCTCCCTGATAAAAACTTACGTCCCGCCGTTTAAATGCGCAGCTTGCCGCCCGTTTCTGCCGTATGGCTTGTTGCAACCGGACGCCTCGCGGCAGACTTTGCCGTAGCCTTACGAATTTTGTGCAATCTATCTGATATTATAGCATATTATAATTCTGTCGTCAATAGCGGCGGCCGCCGTGCGGCCGTAAAAGTTGCGGGAGGTGACGGGTATGTGACGGACGGCTGAGTTGCTCTTCAGAAAATGTTTATAAATTATTTACGCCAAGTTCACTTTAAATTAACAAATGCGGTTTATATTATAACTGTAAACAGGGCAGGCGCAAGGCCGCCCGGCATAAAGGGGGTAAACATTATGCAGACTTATGATTACGCGCTGTGCAGTGAAACTACTCCGCTGACCGACGGAAACTACAAGGTTACATACTTCAGGAACGCCGACGGCGCCTGCCGCAAAGAGGACGCTACGGCGGTTATAATTCACTTTCACAATACTCAGGGCGTGCTTGTTCACTGCGAATATGTAAATCTCTGATTTAAAGCTGTTCATCCGCGGCGTTCAGCCGCACAGAATTCATAAAATTTCCCTCCAAAAGAAATATCTGCGGGCGGCGGAAGCCGCCCGCAGATATTTTTCATATATGCGGCTGCGCGCTTGCGCCGTTTTCACAAAAAATTGTTTACAATTGCGCTTTCAGGTTGTATAATATCACTTAAGTAAAATTTTTGGCGGCGGAAGAGTATGGGCAAGCGAACGGCAAAGGGCAGGAGGCTCTCAAAAGGGGCTGTCACCGCAATAATTTCAATAGCGTCTGCCGCCGTTGTGATATGCACCCTGCTCATAGTAAATATCTTTTACCCGCTCAAATATATAACGGCGTTTCTGGTGAGCGGCAGCCGTTCGCCTGAGGGCGAACTCAATGTGCATATCCTTGACGTGGGGCAGGCCGACTGCGCCATAGTTGAACTCCCGGACGGCAAAACTATGCTCATAGACGGCGGCGACGGTTCGTATAAAAATACGCTCAGAATTCTCACCGAACTCGGCCGCCTCGATATAGATACTATCGATTACCTGATTTGCACTTCGGTCAGCGATGAGCATTGCGGCGGGCTGGCGGAGATTATAAAGTATAAGACGGTTGACACGATTTATTACCCGTTCTGCAATAACAGGTATATAACAGACGGTTTCCGCACCTTCTGCAGCGCGGCCGAAAGCAGCGGGGCAGAACTTGTTATTTCTGAGTACGGCGTCGGCGCGGAGAGCGGGGACGACTTCTTTTTCTGCTTTCTCTCTCCGTCCAACCACCAGAGTCCGTCGTCGGAATATGCGGACCTCAATTCCGACCCCTCGCAGGAGAACATAGACAACGCCTCCGCCGTGCTGTGGATAGAGTACGCGGGCGCGGGCATATTCTGGGCGGGCGACGCGAGGACGGACGTGCTGGAATTGATAGCCGATGTTTACGTTCAGGGGATAGAAGAGGACTATTTTTCATTCAACGGCCACGCGATAGATTTTTCGCGCTGCGCGCTGTATAAGGTTGCGGCGCACGGTTCTGAAAACAGCCGCTGCGCCACGCTGACGGACATACTTAAGCCGGGTATATCGGTTATTTCCGTTGGCGCGGACAATGCGGAAGGCTGCCCCGCCGCAAGCGTTATGACCGACCTTGCCGTGTGGGGCGAAATTTATCTTACGCGGTACGCGGGCGACGTGAATATACGCATTTCTGCGGACGGAAGCTGTTCCGCAACACAGGAGAACTGATATGAAACTTACAACGGCAGGGGAATCCCACGGCAAAGCGCTTGTAGGAATAATAGAGGGGCTGCCCTCCAATATGACCATAGACGAGGCTCTGATAAACGCCGACCTCGCCCTCAGGCAGAGCGGCTACGGCAGGGGCGGCAGACAGAAGATTGAGCGCGACGCCATAGAAATTTTAAGCGGCGTGCGCAACAGGCTCACCCTCGGCAGTCCGCTCGCCTTTGCGGTGTACAACAGGGACTATGCCAACTGGGAAAATTGTATGAGCGCGGGGGAATGTGACACGTCCCTGCGGACGCTCACAAAAGTCCGTCCGGGGCACGCCGACCTTACGGGGCTAAGAAAATACGGACAGACGGACGCGCGCAACATATTGGAGCGCGCAAGCGCAAGGGAGACGGCTGTGCGCGTTGCCGCGGGCAGCATAGCAAAGCAGTACCTTAAGGCGCTCGGCGTGGAAGTGGGCGGATATGTGCGCGGAGTGTGCGGAATAGAGGACGGGGCGGAGTACCCCTTCGCCGACCTCGCGCGCGCAAAGACAAGGCCGCTCTTTATGCTCGACGGGGAAAAAGAGGCGGAAGCAATGCGCCTTATAGACGAACTCGGCCGTCAGGGCGACACTGCGGGCGGCACGGTGGAAATAAGAATACACGGCCTGAAGAGCGGTTTCGGCAGCTGTATGACCTACGGCGAAAAGCTGGACGCGCGGCTTGCGGGCGCGCTTATGGGCGTGCAGGCCATAAAGGGCGTAGAGATAGGAATGGGTTTTGAGGCGGCGAAAAATCCCGGAAGCCGCGTTCACGACGAAATTTTCAATGAAGGCGGCCGTTTTGTCAGGCACACAAACCGCGCGGGCGGAATAGAGGGCGGAATGTCCAACGGCGAGGATATAGTGGTGCGCGCCGCAATGAAGCCCATACCCACGCTTATGAGCGGACTGAACACCGTAGATTACCTCACGGGCAAGGCGTGCAGGGCCGCGGGTGAGAGAAGCGACGTAGCCGCCATATGCGCGTGTGAAATCATACTTGAAAGCGTTGCGGCGTTTACCGTGGCCGCGGCTGTGGCGGAAAGGCTGGGCGGCGATACTATGGCTCAGGTGATAAAAAGATATTCGGAGCTGGATTTATGAGGGATATAGTTATAAAGACTGCCGCTGTTGACAGCGTGATTCACTGCGGAGAGGGCGCGCTGGAAAAATATCTGCCCGCCCTTGCGGCGGCAGGGCAGAGTTTCGCCGTCACCGATTCAAACGTGTACAGGCTGTACGGCGGCACGATAGACGGCTGCTTCGGCAAGAACGTGTTCATCCTTCCTGCCGGCGAGGCAAACAAGAACAGCAGCCGCCTTATGCAGATTTTAAAGGCTATGGTGGAGGCGGGGCTTAAGCGCAACTGCACGGTGTTCGCCTTCGGCGGAGGCGTCGTCGGCGACATCGCCGGGCTGGCGGCCTCTCTGTATATGCGCGGCGTGAAGCTCGTGCAGATACCCACTACGCTGCTCTCCCAGGTGGACAGCTCGGTGGGAGGCAAGACGGCCGTCGACTTCTGCGGCGTAAAGAATATCGTGGGCACGTTCTATCAGCCCGGCACGGTGGTGGTGGACCCCCTGTTCCTCGGCACTCTTCCCGCAAGGGAGATAAGGTGCGGCCTCGGCGAGATTATAAAGTACGGCGCGCTTGACGGCAACATATACCGCAAACTGCTTGCAAATAAAAACAACCTTAAAGACGGCGGTTTTTTAAGGGATATAACGCACGACTGCATAGCCCACAAGGCGGAAGTGGTGAGGGAGGACGAGCGCGAGACGTCTGGCGCGAGGAAGACCCTCAACCTCGGCCACACCACGGGGCACGCCTTTGAGTTGTACTATAAGAGAAAATCTCACGGCGAATTTGTGCTTATCGGTATGTATTACGAGCTGTACATAGCCGTTAAAAAGGGCATATGTGCGCCCGATTACGCCCGTTCGCTTGAGGGGCTTATCAAAAAGGTGATAACCGTGCCGTCCTATGCGGACGCCGACAGAGCCTGCCGCATTGCGGCATACGACAAAAAGAACGTGAGCGCGGGAGAAATATCAATGATTGTCCCCGTTAAAGAGGGGGTAACGGCGGAGCTGAGGCTTCCGTCCGAAGAGTACGCCGCGCTAATATGCGAGTGCGCTTCAACTATAAAGGAGGGTGTATGAAAAAGCTGAAACTTGCCGTTATTGGAAAGGACGTATCCCAGTCGTCCAGCCCTGAAATGCACGCGTTCATAGCAGAACATATGGGCAACAGTATATCCTACGAAAAGGTGTCCATATCTCCCGAAGAGTTTGAAAGCCGTGCGGAGAGCCTGTTTGAAGAGTATGACGGTTTCAACGTGACAATACCTTTCAAACTTTCAATAATTCCGCACCTTGAGCGCACGGAGGGCGACGCCGCCGTATTCGGTGCGGTCAATACCGTACTCAGCGGGGTTCGCGCGGGCTACAATACCGACGGATTGGGCTTTATGCTTATGCTCCGCAACAACGGCGTGGAGGCGCGGGGAAAAAAGGTGCTGCTTCTCGGCGCGGGCGGCGCGGGCAGAAGCGTCGCAAAAAAGCTGATTGACTGCGGGGCGGACGTGTATGTATATGACAAGTGCGAGGGCGCGGCGGCAAAGGTTGCCGCGGAGTTTGACGGCGTAAACGCGCTTGACGATATTCCCTGCGGCGGGTTCGATATAGTAATAAACGCCACCGGCGTGGGAATGCACAAAACCGTTGGCGTCTCCCCCGTAGACGAAGCCGTACTCGGCGATTGTTCTGTGGCGGTTGACCTGATATACGTTCCCGCAAAGAGCAGGTTTTTAGAGATAGCCGAAGGCCTCGGTAAAAAGATAATAAACGGCCGGGCTATGCTGTTTTACCAGGCGTACTATTCAGAGTGCATATACTTCGGCGTCCAGCCTGACGACGGTCAAGCCAAGGAGCTGTTCGGACTGTATATAAAAGGAGAATGATATGAAACTGCTGTTTATCAACGGAGTAAACCTCAATATGACGGGCAAAAGGGAGAAAGGCGTGTACGGTTCGCAGACCCTTGACCAGATAAACGCGGAGATTGCCGCGCACTTCAAAGGGGATACCTGCGAGTTCTTCCAGAGCAATAACGAGGGGGACATCTGCACAAAACTTCACACCGCCGACTGCGACGGAATCGTACTCAACGCGGGCGCGTTCACACACTACAGCTACGCCATAAGGGACGCAATCGCGGCCATAGCGATACCTGTGGTGGAAGTTCATATGTCCAACGTGTTCAAACGGGAAGAATTCAGGCACGCGTCGGTTATTTCCGAAGTATGCGCGGGCAGTATAGTTGGCTTCGGCAAGAACAGTTACATTCTTGCCGCAGAGAGCTTTAAACTCAGATAATCTCGTCATATTCAGGGGTCAATTTGTATGAACATAGTGCTTTGCGGTATGATGGGGTGCGGCAAAACCACGGTTGCGGCCGCGCTCTCCGCCCTCACGGGAATGGAGCGGGTGGACACCGATGAAGAGATAGTAAAAAGACACGGCAGGATAGCCGATATTTTTGCCGCACACGGCGAGGCCCGCTTCCGCGAAATAGAGACGGAGACCGTTGCGGAAGTTTCCGCGCGCGACAATATAATAGTAGCCACGGGCGGGGGGTGCGTTCTCAGCGAGCGCAACGTGCAACTGCTGAAGAAGAACGGCAAGATAGTCTTTCTGCGCACCCGTCCCGATACCCTTATCGGGCGCGTTGAGGGCGATACCGAACGCCCCCTGCTTGCGGGCGGGGCGGCAAAGCGCATAAACGAACTTCTTCCCGTGCGCACGCCGAAGTACCTCGCCGCGGCGGATATTGTTGCGGATACCGACGGGGTGACTCCCGAAAGGCTGGCGCGCACCATAGCGGAAGAGGCGGGACTTAAAGTATAATTTTGGTACGGAGTTTATGAAAACTGTTCTTGTTACGGGCGGCACAAGGGGAATAGGCAGAGATATTGCGTTTGAATTTCTTCAGCGCGGCTATGAGGTTATAATCAACTACTGTTCCAACGAAACCGCCGCTATCGCCACTCAGGCGGAATTCAATATGCTGGGGTACTGTCCCGTCCTGATGCGGGCGGACGTATCCGATGAAGCTCAGGTGGACGAAATGTTCGGCGAAATCTTTCGCCTTTACAAAAAGCTTGACGTGCTTGTCAACAACGCGGGCATAGCGGCCTACAATATCATTCAGAATACGGCCGCCGCCGAATGGGACAGGGTGTTCGCCGTAAACGCGAGGGGCACCTTCCTGTGCAGCCGCGCCGCGGCGGACAGAATGATAGGCGCTGGCGGCGGGGTAATCATAAACATATCCTCCGTGTGGGGCGAGGTGGGCGCAAGCTGCGAGGCGGCTTACTCCGCTTCAAAGGCGGCGGTGATAGGTTTTACGCGCGCTCTCGCCAAGGAACTCGCCCCCTCAAATGTTCGCGTGAACTGCGTCAGTCCGGGCGTTATCGATACTGAGATGAACGCCCGCCTCACCCCGGACGAGATGGAGGAGCTTATAGAGCAGATTCCCATCGGCAGGCTGGGGAGCGGGGAGGACGTGGCAAAGGCGTGCCTCTATCTTGCGGAGGCTCCCTACGTCACCGGTGAAGTGCTTTCCGTGGGCGGCGGTTTTGCAAAATAACGCAATAATTTTTGCGCGGCGGTCAGTCCGCCGTTTTTCTTTTAAAAAAATTTTCAAAAAAACGCTGAAAAATAAAGGAAATACAAAAAATTTTGCGTATATTAAGGCGTGAAAGAAAAAATTCCCGTATTGAAGGAGCGCACTTACGCCATAGAGGCGCAGTTTCTGTCTCCTTACGCAAAAAAATCTGAAGACGCCGCAGGGCGGGACAGGGCGGAAAAGCCGTGCGGTATGCGCACAGAATTTCAGCGCGACCGCGACCGCATAATTTACTGCAAGGCGTTCAGGCGGCTGAAGAACAAGACGCAGGTATTTTTTTCGCCGGAGGGCGACCACTACATAACCCGCCTCACGCATACGCTGGACGTGGCGCAGATTGCACGCAGTCTTGCGCGCGCCCCCGCCCTGAACGAGGACCTTGCCGAAGCCACCGCGCTGGGGCACGACCTGGGCCATACGCCCTTCGGGCACAGCGGAGAGCGTATTCTGAACAAGCTCTCCCCCGCAGGTTTCCGCCACAACGAACAGTCGGTGCGCGTGGTTGAGGTGCTTGAAAAGGACGGAAAAGGTTTAAATTTAACGTGTGAGGTCCGCGACGGAATCCTCAATCACAACAACCACACCGACGGGGACAAGCCCTCCACCTTAGAGGGCAAGTGCGTCTGCATAGCCGACAGAGTGGCCTACATAAACCACGACCTTGACGACGCCGTGCGCGCGGGCGTGCTTAAGCCGTCCGACGTCCCGTCCGACATAACGGCCGTTCTGGGTACAAGCTCAAAGGAGCGCATAAACACAGCAATATCGTCTGTGTGGCGCAACAGCTGCGGCAAAAATTTTGTCGCAATGGAGAGGGACGTGGAGGCCGCGAGCGACGCTCTGCGTGCGTTTATGTTCGAGCGCGTCTATTTCACCGAGTTTGCAAGAAGAGAGGAAGAGAAGGCGGAAAGCATGCTCTCCTTTATGTACGAATACTTTATCAAAAACACGGACAGACTGCCCGCAACCTACATAAAACTGCTTGAAAGGTTTGAAAGGGAGCAGGTTGTATGCGACTATATATCGTCAATGACGGACAGGTATGCCGTGTATATGTTCAACAGGCTGTTCGTTCCCCGCGGGTGGAGCTTCGGGGATGAAGTAAGATAATTTCGGCCGCTGTTGCGGCAATTACGGGAGAGGTATGTCAGGCGGATACGACCGCGATTTTTTACGCACGCTTACTGAAAAACTGAATATCGTGGACGTCGCCTCGTCGTATATGCACCTTGAAAAGAAGGGGGGCACATACTGGGCGTGCTGTCCGTTCCACCATGAAAAGACGGCCTCCTTTCACGTAGACGAAAACAGGCAGTTCTACCACTGCTTCGGCTGCGGCGTATCAGGCAATGTGATAACGCTTGTGCGGGAGATGGAGAACATAGACTTTTCAGACGCGGTAAAGCTGCTTGCCGAACGCGCCAATCTGCCCCTGCCCAAGACGGGGTATGACGGGGAGAGGTCGGCCGAACTCAAGCGCAAGCGCGACTCCCTTTTAAAGATAATGAACGATACCGCCCACTTTTACCTTGACAACCTCAACTCCGGCAAGGCGGACGCGCACATAGAATACATTCTCTCAAGGGGAATACCCTCCGGCGCCGTGCGTTCTTTCGGGCTGGGGGCAAGTCTTAACTTTTCCGATTTGCCAAAATATCTGCTCTCAAAGGGCTACTCAAAGCAGGACATAGTTGACAGCGGAGCCGTCAACGAGGTGGACGGCAGGCTGTCGGACGCCCAGGGCGGCAGGCTTATATTTCCCATAATAAACGCGCTGGACGAGGTCGTTGCCTTTGGCGGCAGAGCCCTGAAAAAGACCGACTTTGCAAAATACAAGAACACCAAAGAGACGCTGATTTTCAACAAGAGCAAAACTCTGTACAACATAAACCGCCTTAAAAAGCTGCGCAGGTCGGGCGGACTTGACCGCGTAATTATGGTGGAGGGCTATATGGATACGCTCTCCCTGTACCAGGCGGGATTCAAAAACGTTGTGGCCAGCATGGGCACTTCGCTCACGCAGGAACAGGCCCGCCTGATAAAGCGTTACAGCAACACGGTACTCATAAGCTATGACGGCGACGCCGCCGGGCAGAAGGCAAATATGCGCGGGCTGGAGATTCTGAAGAGCGAGGGGCTTGAAGTGCGGGTGGTGCCGCTGCCCGAAGGGCTCGACCCTGACGACGTGATAAAGCGCTACGGCGCGGACGGTTACAGGGAGTGTCTGGATTCGGCTATGCCGCTCACCGACTTCAAGATGTCCGTACTCCGCCGCGGGTATGACATAACCAGAACAGAGGAAAAGGTGAAGTACGTAGGTGAGGCGCTCAAGGTGGTCCGCTCTGCGGAGAGCGCCGCCGAGAGAGAGATTATGCTCAAAAACCTGCGCGACGAAACGGGCATAAGCTATGAATCGCTCAGCCGCGACCTTTCCGCCGTTCCCGCAGAGCGGCAGGAGGCAGAGGATAAGCCGCCGCGCCAGGTAAAGGACGGCGCAGACCTGCATAAAAAGGCTTCGCGCTTCGTGATAGCCGCCTTTCTGTTCGGCGCGGGCTACACCCGCGACGTAAAACTCGACGACGTTCCGTTTGACGACGACGTTCACTCGCTGATAGCGGGCTACATAAAGTCCAAAGCAATGCTGGGCGAAAGGATTACCCTCAGCGAGATATTCGATTTCTTTGAAGAGGGCACCCCCGAATACGAGGAACTTACGAGGATACTCGACCTCAACGACGGGGAGAGCCTTGACGGTGAGGTTCAGCAGAAGTACTTTGCGGACTGTCTGCGGCGGCTTGAAGGCGACGCAATCAGCCGTGCGATAGAGGAGATTAAAAAGAAGTTCGCCTCGGCTGCGGACGCGGAAGAGAAGGCGCGCGCGGCGGCGGCGCTCCAGAAACTGATAAAGCAAAAGGAAAAAATTAAAAGCGGAGATATACAATGAGTTTATCTGACCAGAAACTTAACGACATTTTAAAAAAGATTATAGAAGATTTCGGTTCCAAGGGCTCCATAACCACAAACAATCTGTGCGACATTATGGAGAAGTACGACACCACCCCCAACCAGATGGACTTTGTGTACAAGTCGGTTGCGGACGCCGGCATACAGATTATTGACGAAGCCGAGCGCGACAGGGAACTTTATGAACAGGCCCTCTCCGACATAGGGCTGGACGACCCCGTAAAGATGTACCTTAAGGACATAGGCCGCGTTCCTCTTCTTTCCGCCGACGACGAGATAGAGCTTGCCCGCAGAATGCAGGAGGGCGACGAGGAGGCAAAGAAAAAGCTGTCTGAAGCCAACCTCAGGCTGGTTGTCTCCATCGCAAAGAGGTACGTCGGCAGGGGTATGCTCTTTCTGGACCTCATCCAGGAGGGAAACCTCGGCCTTATGAAGGCGGTGGAAAAGTTTGACTATCAGAAGGGTTTCAAGTTCTCCACTTACGCCACCTGGTGGATAAGGCAGGCCATAACCCGCGCCATTGCCGACCAGGCCCGCACGATAAGAATACCCGTGCATATGGTGGAAACAATAAATAAACTCACAAGGGTATCCCGCATACTCCTTCAGAAATACGGAAGAGAGCCCACCCCCGCGGAGATTGCCGCGGAGATGAATATATCCGAAGAGCGCGTGCGCGAAATTCAGAAGATAGCGCAGGACCCCGTTTCGCTTGAAACGCCCATAGGCGAGGAGGAGGACTCCCACCTCGGCGACTTCATAGAGGATGAAACCACGGCTACTCCGTCTGACAGCGTGTCCACGACAATGCTCAAAGAGACGCTTCTGTCCGTACTCAACAGCCTCACCCCGCGCGAGGAAAAGGTACTCCGTCTGAGGTACGGCGTGGACGATGGCAGGCCGCGTACGCTTGAGGAAGTGGGCAAGGAATTCAACGTCACGCGCGAGCGCATACGGCAGATAGAGGCAAAGGCTCTGAGAAAGCTCCGTCACCCCTCGCGCTCCAAACATCTGAAGGACTTTCTTGACACCTGATGACAGAACGCCTTGAAAAATTGTGCGCACTGCTTGAAAAATGCCGCTGCTTTGCGGACGTGGGCTGCGACCACGGCTACTGCGCCGCATATATGCTTGACGGCGGGTTGTGCCAAAGGGCGGTGGTTACGGATATAAGCGCGGGCAGCCTTTCAAAGGCGCAGAAACTTCTGGACGGATATATCCGCTCCGGTGTATGCCGCGCCGTGTGCTGCGACGGCCTTGAGGGCGTGCCCGAAGATGAGGCCGACCTGGCGCTTATAGCGGGAATGGGCGGCGAGGAGATAATAAAAATACTTAAAAACGCATACATTCCCCGCTCTTTCGTGTTCCAGCCGATGAAAAACAGCGGCAAGCTGCGCGCCTTTCTCATAGACAGCGGCTGTTCGCTTGAATATGACGGCGTCTTTACCGAGCGCCGCGGCGGTGAGGAAAAGTATTACTTCGCCATAAAGGGGCGCAGGGAGGGCGGCACCCGTGAATATTCCGCCGCCGAACTCGCCTTCGGCAGGGACAGTCTTAAGAGCGCCGAGCTTAAAAGGCTCCTGAGGGAAGAGATAGCAAAAAATACAGAATATGCGCGCGGCGACCTCTCGCCGCGTTCAAGACAGCTTGTGCAGGACAGGCTGGAATTTTTAAAGGGGGTTGCCGGGCTTGAAACTGAGTGAGATATTCTCCGTTCTGGAGAGTGAAGTCGCGCCCGCGTCGCTGAGTGCGGAATATTGTGAAAAGTACGGTATGCACGACAACAGCGGCGTAATAATAGACTGCGGAGAGCGGGTGAACGGCGTTCTGTTTTCCCTCGACTTTTCGCCGTCCGCCGTAAGGGAGGCAAAGCTTGCGGGATACAACCTGATAGTCACCCATCATCCCGCCATATTCCGCGGCGTAAGCCGCATAAACGTGCCGGAAGACAGTTTTTCGGCCTGCCTTGCGGAATGTCTGAGGGGCGGCATTTCCGTCATATCAATGCACCTGAACTTCGACTGCGCGCCGCGCGGCATAGATTATCACCTTATGCGCGGCCTCGGCGGAGAGCGTGAAGAAGCCGTGATGGATATGCTCCCGCACGGCGGATACGGCAGGGTGTTTGCCGTCGGGGAGAAGTCCTTTGAAGAATTTGCCGACGGCGTGCGCAGCGTGTTTTCCACGGAAAGGTGCCGCTTTTACGCGGCGGGCGGCAGGGTAAAAAAGGTTGCCTCCTTCTGCGGGGCGGGCGCGGACGAGCGCGCCGCAGCCTTCGCCGTAAAAAACGGAGCGGACACCGTTGTTTCGGCCGATATGAAGCACCATATCGTAACGGCCCTTCTGGACGCAGGCATAAACGTCGCGGATATGACGCACTACGCCTCTGAATTTTACGGATTTGCCCGCATATATGCCGCAATCAAACAGAAACTCGGCATTGCTTCCGCCCTCTTCACGGACGGAAGATTGCTGTAAATAAAGTATCGCAACGGCTCCCGTTATCCGGGAGCAAATAAAAGCATAAGGAGATAAAAATGTCCCAGATAGAACAGCTTCTTAAATATCAGCAGGAAGATGAAAAACTTATAAAGATTGAGAGGGAGGCGGCGGTGTCTGAAGAGCGCAAAAAGTATGTGCAGGCAAAAAATTTCCTCACCAAGGCGCCCGAAAAGCTTGACCAGCTTGAAGCAAAGGCCGCGCAGCTGCAGCGCACCGCAGAGCGGCTCGGCGAGGCGTATGCCGAACTTGAAGAAGCTTTAAAGGATTTTGAAAACCTTGACGAGATGGTCAAGGACGAGGGTGCGGACGTCGCCTTTTATAAAAAGTCCGCTCTCTCCGTCCAGGAAAAAATCAAGTCGCTCAAGGGCGAAATAAGCGCGCTCACGGCGGCGGTAAAGGCTTCTGACGAGGAATATAAGACCCTCAAAAAAAAGGTAATAGACACGCAGAAGCAGTACAATGAAAGCCGCGTAGTCTATGCCGAATACAAGGACAAAAAGAAGGAGGAGATGGCTGAAGTAGAGGCGGTGCTCAAAAAGCTTGCCAAGGGTATAGACCCCGCCGTCTTTGCAAAATATCAGACAAAGCGCAGCGAGCGTATCTTCCCCAT
>CBCPNE010000139.1:0-9743 GCA_965120435.1 uncultured Clostridia bacterium | reverse complement strand
CTTAGTCTCGTCTTTACGCCGTCGCCGAAGACTTGCTTTGCAAACTCGTCCAGCATACCTTTGAGGTCGCACAGAGTTATGCCCTTGTCAACGACAAGCCCTTCCATCTGGGAGAACATAGGGGAGTGAGTGGCGTCATCGTCGGGGCGGTAGACTTTGCCCGGTGAAAGCACCTTTATAGGGGGCTTTTTGCTCTCCATAACGCGTACCTGTCCGGCGGATGTCTGGGTGCGCAGCAGCATATCTGCGCCAAGGTAGAAGGTGTCCTGCATATCGCGCGCGGGGTGGTCCTTCGGCGTATTCAGCGCGGTGAAGTTGTAGTAGTCCGTCTCTATTTCGGGACCTTCAAAAACTTCAAAGCCCATTCCCGCGAATACGGATACAAGCTCGTCTATAATAAGGGTGGCGGGGTGATATGCGCCCTTCTTGCGCGAGGTGCCGGGAAGCGTTACGTCTATGGTCTCTCTCGCATATCTTTCGCCGAGTTCCATCTGCTTTATCTGCTGTTCTATATCGTCAAATCTGCTCTCAGTCCACTCCCTCAGGGCGTTTATAATCTTGCCCATAGCGGGACGCTCTTCGGGGGGGAGGTCTTTCATTCCTTTCAGAAGCGCGGAAATTTCGCCCGATTTGCCAAGAAATTTCATCTTCATTTCGCGCAGAGTGCTGCTCGATTTTATCTCCTTTGCGGCCTCGTCTATCCTGGCCTTAAGCTGTTCTACGTCCAACATAAAATTACTCCTGCAATTAAACTATAAAAAATACCCTGTGCCAAAAGCACAGGGCGAATTGTAACACAATCGCGGTACCACCTGATTTCGCGGCAGAAAGCCGCCTCAAAAAGTTCCTTTACGCGGAACGCACGGGGCGGGCTACTCTACGCATATTTCGTCCGTCCGGCTCGCGGGTGAATACCGTCCCGTCCCGATGAGGAACCTTTCAGCCGTTTTCGGATTCCTCTCTCTGCAAGGGGAGCTGCGGGGCGTCTGTCCCGGTCGTCGCCTTTATCTATAATATTGTATTGATTATAAAACGCTTTAAACTATTTGTCAAACGATTTTGCCGCGGCTTATCAGCGGTATATGTTTCCGCCGTAACAGTCCATAGCCACCACCGCGGGAAAATTCTCCACTTTCAGTCTGTACACCGCCTCTGAAAGGAGGTCCTCAAACGCTATGCAACGACTCTCCTTTATGGCGTTGCCGTACAGCGCGCCCGCGCCGCCAATGGCGGCAAAGTAAACGGCGGTGTTGCGTTTCAGCGCGGCTGCAACCTCTTCGCACATTTCGCCCTTGCCTATCATTCCGCCCAGACCCAAATCAAGCAGGGCGGGGGCAAAGCTGTCCATTCGCGCGGAGGTGGTGGGGCCGCAGCTTCCGGAGGCGCAGCCGGGTTTTGCGGGACACGGCCCCGCATAGTAAATTATTGCGTCTTTAAGTTCAAAGGGCAGTTCTTTGCCGTCGGCTATGTATTCCGCGATGCGCTTGTGGGCGCAGTCGCGCGCCGTGAGTATCACGCCCGATATGCTCACGCTGTCGCCCGCGCGCAAATCTTTAACCTGCTCTTTTGTGAGCGGCAAGGTCAGTTCTTTCATAAAACCTCCTTCACGCAGCGGACGCAGTGGCACTGTATGTTGACGGCCACGGGCAGACCGGCGATATGGGTGGGAGCCCATTCGCAGCTCACGCCTATTGCGGTGACCTTTCCGCCAAAGCCCTGACAGCCTATGCCGAGGGCGTTTATTCTTTCAAGCGCCGCGCGCTCTATCGCGGCCACGTCTGCGCGCGGGTTGCTCGTGCCCACGTCCCGCGTCAGCGCCCTCTTGGCAAGAAAGGCGCACCCGTCAAAAGTTCCGCCTATGCCCACGCCCACATATACGGGAGGGCAGGGGCGGGAACCTGCTCTTTTTACTGTCTGCACAACGGCGTCTATTATGCCTTCAACGCCCTGCGCAGGTTTTAACATATAGAGTGCGGACATATTCTCGCTCCCGAAGCCCTTCGGCATAAATGTCAGCTTCACTTTATCGCCGCTCACGATTTCCGTGTGCAGGGCGGCGGGAGTGTTATCTGCGGTGTTCTTTCTCGTTATGGGGTCGCACACCGACTTCCTGAAGTATCCGTCTGCGTATGCGCGGCGCACTCCGTCGTTCACGGCCTCATATACAGGTTTGCCTGTAAGGCACACTTCGCTGCCTATTTCAAGCAGAACGACAGCCATTCCTGTGTCCTGGCAGACGGGCATAGCGTTTTCTTCGGCTATGCGGCTGTTTTCAATGAGTGTTCCCAGCGCGAATTTTGCCGCGCTTTCGTCCTCTGTTTCATATGCCGCTTTAAGCGACTTTCTGCACGCGGCGGTGAGGTTTACGCCTGCTTCAAGTGCAGAGCGGTAGACGGCCTGCTCTATCTCAGATGTGTCCAGATTTCTCATATGTTTACCTTCGGCCACTATTTTATTACATTTTTGATTAAATGTAAAACAAATAATTTACTTAAACTCAAGTTTGGGTTATAATCTTTGGTATGGAAGAAAGCATAGTCAACGGACGTGGCAGCGTTACGGGCGGCATAGCGTACAGCGCCGTAGTATTCGCATACATCTTAATATCTTTAATATTTTCTGTAATAGTCACGGCCTGCGGCCTGAGTTCGTCCTCGCCCGTCTATGTCTATATCAGTTATCTTATTGCGCCCGTAGCTGTGGGTGTAACTTTACCAATAGTTTTAAAAAAGCGGCGCGTTCCGTTCCGTATGGTGGTAACAGTAAGGACGGAGCCCAGGTACTGCCTCATAGCCGTGTTGCTTGCGTTTGGCCTGCTCTTTTCAGTCAGCTGGCTCAACGTCGGCTTTCTGAAGTTGCTTGAACTTTGCGGATATAATTACTCAGGACTCAATCTTGACCTTTCGGGCGGAATGATTGTACCCGCTCTCGTGGTTGTTGCGCTCATTCCCGCGCTGTTTGAAGAGACGCTCTTCCGCGGAGTGCTGTTAAATAATATTGAAAGGGATACGGGTACGGTAAACGCCGTATTCATATGCGGATTCTGTTTTGCCCTCTTTCACGCAAACCCCGTTCAGACGGTCTATCAGTTTGTGTGCGGCTGTGCGTTTGCTTTGCTCGCGGTGCGTTCGCGTTCGGTTGTGCCCTGCATGATAGCGCACTTTCTCAACAACGCCGTCATTCTCATACTCGGAGCGTGCGGTCTGGATACAGACGGCACTGTCTTTGATTGGGCGCCATTGTGGGCGGCGGTGCTCGTCACCGTGCTTTCCGCGCTGTGCTTTATATGCGCGGTTTTGTTGCTTATAAAAGAAAAAAAACTTGTCGCAAAACCTGTCCGCGGCGGGGTAAAGTGGTTCTTTCTTTCCGCAGCTGCGGGAATAACCGCGCTTGCCATTATGTGGCTGGTTACGCTTTTGTTGTGAAATGCAGAAGATAAACATAGTTTGCGTAGGAAAAATAAAGGAAGATTTTTACCGCTCGGCGGTGGCCGAGTATGCAAAGCGTCTTTCACGCTTTGTAAGTCTGAACATACGGGAAATTGCTGAAGGCCGCGGACCTGAGGACGAGGCCGAAGGCATACTCCGCGCCCTGAAGGGATATGTCGTCGCGCTGTGCATAGAGGGGAAGAAATTTTCCAGCGAGGCGCTCGCCGCTGAGCTGAAGAGGCAGTACGACAGGGGAGCGGAGGTTACGTTTGTAATCGGCTCTTCATACGGGCTGTCGCAAAAGGTGAAGGACGCGGCTGATTTAAAGCTATCCTTTTCAGATATGACATTTCCGCATCAGTTGATGCGCGTCATACTCTGTGAACAGCTGTATCGTGCGTATATGATAAATACGGGCTCAGAATACCACAAATAGCGGCGTAATAACGCCCGCGTATGCAGAATACCTTATATATGTGATATACGAGGAAATAAGGAAATTCTATCTGTCATACAAGGGCAAAAAGTGCGTAATCGGCTATTCCTATAAGGGCAGAGGCATATTTGCAATGCATATCGGCAGTATGTCCGGCAAGCAGCTGATTGCCGTCTGCGGCATACACGGAAGAGAGTGGATAACGGCGAGGCTTGCGCTCAGACACATAAAGTACGGACTTTCCGGCGGTTGGGGCGGCTGGATAATTCCGCTTGCCAATCCGGACGGCGCCGCAATATCGGAGACGGTCAGTCCGCTCTGGAAGGCAAACGCGCGCGGGGTAGACCTCAACTGCAATTTTGACGCTCTGTGGGGTACGGGCAGGCTGAACACCCGCGTCAGGGGTCCTGAAAATTGCATAGGCGACTGCCCGTTTTCAGAGCCGGAAAGCAAGGCGCTCAGGGATTTCACCCTCAGAATTATGCCTGCCGCCACATTCAGTTTTCATACCAAAGGGGAAGAGATTTACTGGGAGTTCGACGGCCGCGGCTTTAAGATGGGCGCATACATATTGCAGATGGAGACGGGCTACACTCCGCGCATAATTTTCGGCTCGGCGGGCGGCTATAAGGATTGGTGTTTAAAGAGGCTCAACGTTCCGTCCTACACCATAGAGTGCGGTTCAGACAGCCTTGAACATCCCATAACGGACGTCGGCAAACTCAGGAAGTGCTATAAAGTATTAAAAGTTTTTACGGAAAGATATGAAAAATAAGTATATGGTATCCGCGCTGAAGTGCGCGCAGAAGGCTTTTGAAGAGGGGGAACTACCCATAGGGGCCGTAGTAGTGCTGGACGGCAGGATTGTCGGCAGGGGTCACAACAGGCGCACGGGCAGGCAGATTGCAACGGCCCACGCAGAGATTGAGGCCATTGAAAAGGCGTGCAGAAAACTTAAAAGCTGGCGGCTGCCCGAATGTGAAATCTACGTCACGCTTGAACCCTGCCCTATGTGTATGGGCGCCATTCTGAACGCGCGGATAAAAAAAGTTTACTTCGGCGCATACGAGGCAAAGGGGCGTTCGCTTACAGACGTGATTGCCGGGTCGGGTATTCTCAACCACAAGGCGGAGGTGGAGGGCGGCATAATGGAGCGGGAGTGTTCGGAAATTCTTACGCGCTTTTTCACCGAGATGCGTGCAAGAACGCCAAAAACTCCGCAGGAAAGACAATAGTTTAACCGACTATTAGAAATCACGGTTAAAATCGAGTAAAAAAAATAATTGATTATACCGCGCTATAAAAGTTGACAACGCGGGCTTGTTGAATATAAAATAAACTATGCCTACAGGCGGTACCGTATAACAAGCAAAAGCGGGCGGCGCGCAAATGCCGCGCGCTTTTAGATACAAAAGCATTTCGGAGGCATTTCCCCAATGATTAATCACGGCAGCGAGATTAAGATTTTTTCCGGCAACTCCAATAAGCCGCTTGCTCAGGCAATCGCTTCAAAGCTCAACACCTCGCTGGGCGATTTGGAAGTAACGCACTTTTCGGACGGAGAAATCTACGTTCGGTATGAAGAATCCATAAGGGGAAAGGACGTTTTTCTGGTGCAGTCCACAAGCAGTCCCGTAAATACCAACCTTATGGAACTGCTTATTATGATAGACGCGGCCAAGCGTGCCAGCGCGGGCAGGATAACGGCTGTCATCCCTTACTTCGGCTATGCCCGTCAGGACAGGAAGGCCCGCTCAAGGGAGCCTATCACGGCAAAACTCGTTGCTAATCTCATAACTTCCGCGGGGGCGGATAGGGTGCTTACAATGGATTTGCACTGTATGCAGATTCAGGGATTTTTTGATATACCTTTGGACAATCTCATAGGCGGTCCCACGCTTTACAATTACTTCAAACCCAAAGTGGACGACAATTTTGTTGTCGTTTCGCCCGATATAGGCTCGGTGTCCCGCGCAAGAAAGGTTGCCGCCAGAATGGATGCAAAGATGGCTATAATAGATAAGCGCCGTCCCAAAGCCAACGTTATGGAAGTAATGAACATCATAGGCGACGTAGAGGGCAAGAACTGCCTTATGGTAGACGATATGATTGATACCGCCGGCACCATAGTTCAGGGTGCAAAGGCGCTTAAGGAGGCGGGTGCAAAGGAAATTTACGCCTGCTGTTCGCACGGCGTACTCTCCGGTCCCGCTATAGAAAGGCTTGCGGCTTCCCCGATAACCGAACTTGCCATGCTCGATACAATCAATATCCCGCAGGAAAAGATGCTTCCCTCTTTCAAAATGATTTCAACGGCGGCCATATTCGCTTCGGCGATAGAAAACGTATATCTGGATAAGCCGATGTCAAAAATTTACGACTGAAAAAACGCTTGCGCCACAGTAAAAGCTGTGGCGTTTTGAATAGTTACGGTGGTGTTATGTATATAATAGTCGGACTGGGCAACCCTGAAGAAAGGTACTCAAAGACTTTCCACAATATGGGCTTCAACGCTGCGGCGGACGCTGCGGCGAAGCTCAGCGCAAAATTCAGGAAGAAGGAGTGTTCCTCTTATATAGCCGAAGCATTTATCGGCGGAGAAAAGGTTGTGATTGCGCGGCCGCTTACCTATATGAACAACAGCGGCGTTGCGGTAAAACAGCTTCTTGCGCGCTATGGGGCGGACAGTTCGCAGCTGGTGGTTATATACGACGACTTCGATATTCCCAAGGGCAGGATACGCATACGCCCCTCAGGTAGCGCGGGTACGCACAACGGAATGCGCTCTGTCGTGGACGAAATAGGCACCCGCGATTTTGCGCGCATACGCATAGGCATAAGGGACGAAGAAGTAAATATTCCTATAATAAATTACGTTCTCTCCGAAGTCAGGCGGGAAGATTATCAGCTGTTCATAGAGGCTTGCGGCAGAGCCGCCGACGCGGCGGTCGCCCTTGCTTCGGGACGCGGCATAGAGGAAGTGATGACGGCCTATAACGGCTGAAAGTCCGCGCCGTCACGGTAAATTTATTTTGAAGAGCAGGTTTTTTACTTACGAAAATTTAAGCGGGGAATATCTTCCCTTAGGCGATGACCTCCGCCGCGGCGTGCCGACGGCGGTTTTCGGCGTTTCAGAACCGCATAAATATCTCGTTGCCGCGCTCTGCGGCGCGCGGCTGCTGTATATAACCCCCGACGGCGTTACTGCAAGGCGTGCGGCGCAGTCCCTTAAGGCACTGTGCGGAGAGGAGGTTGTGATGCTCCCGCCCAAAAACGACGTGTTGCTCTACAAAGAGGCCGTCTCCAGGGACGCATTGTATGCCCGCCTCACGGCGGCGGACGCAATCTGGTCGGGCGCAAGGGTAGCGGTGTGCGAAGCGGAGGCGGCCCTCCAGCTCTTTCCCGCCCGCCCCGAAAGCGTAAATCTCTCCGTCGGCGGCGAATACGATTACGCCTCGCTTCCCGCCAGGCTCGCCGGTATGGGTTACACCCGTGAATACGAGGTGGAGGCAAAGGGAAGTTTTGCCGTCCGCGGAGACATTCTGGATATATTCCCAATAAACTGTGAAAACCCGGTGCGCATAGACTTTTTCGGCGATTCGGTGGAAAAAATCCGCCCCTACGACGTGGTTTCGGGCGAGCGGCTTGCGGAAGTTTCTTCTTTAAAGATACTTTCCGCCGTAGAGGCGCGCGTAACCTCCGAAGATTTGCCGCGGGTAAAAAAGGCGCTTTCGGACGGGCTTAAAACTTTCCCTGACGTAAGGGCGTACGGCAGAGCCCGCGCCATTGCGGATGAGCTTCTGCTCAAAGCCGAGGGCGGCGCTCCATTTGCAGGGGCTTCCTATCTGTTGCCGCTGCTGTCCTGCGCGCACACCTTGTTTGAGGCTATGGGGGAGAGTACCTGCATATATTTTGACGAGTGTAAACTGCTGAACGACAAAACGGACGGCATATACAGCGAGCATCTCAACCGCTTCAAAGAGCTGAAAGGCGGCGGCGAAGTGTTTGATTTTTCAGTCGGGCAGCTCATCAAAAAGGAAACTTTTTACGCGCTTTTAAAGAATTTCCGCAGCGTATCTCTCCAGACGTTCTTCGGCAGTACGTTCTTTTTCAATCCGCTTAAATCTTACACTCTGCACTCAACGCCCGCGCCGTCCTATCTCAACGTGTTCAACCAGCTTTTGACGGACGCGCGCAACTGGCTCAGGGGCGGATACCGCATACTTATTTTCAGCGGCTCTGCCGCAAGGACGGAAAAACTCACGTCGCTGTTTTCCGAAGAGGGGCTTCCCGTCTGTCCGCTGCCGGATACTCTCTCCGCACTGCGCGGCATAGCCATATCTTCAGAAGAGATGCCCCACGGTTTAGTCCTGCACGAAAGCAAGCTCGCCGTACTCGGCAGCTCTGATTTATATACAAAGTCAACCACGTCCGCGCGCATACGCCGCAGGCGCGGCGATATGTTCACCGCCCCTGAAATAGGCCAGTATGCCGTACACGAAAAGCACGGCGTAGGCAAGATTACCGGCACAAAGAAGATTGAAACCACGGACGGCATAAAGGAATATATCTCCATAGAGTACAAGGGCGGCGATATACTGTATGTGCCTGTGGAGCAGATGGACATACTCTCAAAGTACGTCGGGCAGGAGGCCCCCGCGCTCTCAAGGATAGGCGGGGCGGACTTTGAGCGCGTAAAGGAGAGGGTGCGCCAGTCCATAAAGAAGATGGCGTTCGATTTAAAGCAGCTGTATGCCGAACGCGGCAGCCGCAGGGGATACCGCTTCCCTGAAAACGCCGTTATGATGCAGGAATTTGAGGACGCATTTTCCTATGAGGAGACCCCCGACCAGCTCAGCTCCATACAGGAAATAAAGGCCGATATGTGTTCGGATAAGGTTATGGACAGACTGCTCTGCGGCGACGTCGGCTACGGCAAGACGGAAGTTGCGCTCAGGGCGGCGTACCTGTGCGTACTCGGCGGCAAGCAGGCGGCTATAATGTGCCCCGGCACAATACTTTCAGAACAGCACTACAACACCGCCAGCCAAAGGTTTGCGGAGTTCGGCGTGCGCGTGGAAAAGCTCAACCGCTTTCTCACTCCCAAACAGCAGAAAGAAACCTTGAAGCGGCTTGCTGACGGGGATATAGACCTGATTATAGGCACTCACAGACTGCTTTCAGAAGACGTCAGGTTCTATGACCTCGGCCTGCTCGTCCTCGACGAAGAGCAGCGCTTCGGCGTAGAACACAAAGAGAAGATAAAGCACATAAAAAGCGATGTGGACTGTCTTACTATGACGGCCACGCCCATTCCGCGCACATTGCATATGTCCCTTTCCGGCATACGCGACATAAGCACTATAAACACCCCGCCTGGCAAGCGTCTGCCCGTTCAGACGTATGTGGTGGAGGAGACCGAAACTCTCATACGCGACGCGTGCCTCAGGGAACTGTCGCGCGGGGGGCAGGTTTTCATTCTGTACAACCGCGTAGAAACAATCTCCACCTTCACGGAAAGAATAAGGCAGATAGTGCCTGAAGGCGCGGTCTGCTATGCTCACGGCAGAATGGACAGAGATACGCTTGAAGGCAATATGCTGGCGTTTTACAGGGGGGAGAGGAATATCCTCGTCACCACCACGATAATAGAAAACGGCATAGACCTCCCCAATGCCAACACAATAATCGTTATTGACGCAGACAGGCTGGGCATATCCCAGCTGTACCAGCTCCGCGGCAGGGTGGGCAGAAGCTCCCGTCTGGCGCAGGCTTACTTTACCTACAAGCCGGAAAAGGTGATGACGTCCGAAGCGGCCGCGCGCCTCAAGGCCATAATGCAGTTTACAGAACTTGGTTCGGGCTTTAAAATTGCAATG
>CBCPNE010000138.1:0-3143 GCA_965120435.1 uncultured Clostridia bacterium | reverse complement strand
AAACCTGAACCTGAAGTACAGAAGCGCCATAACCGCACAGAGTACAAGGATGAATATACATTCAAACAGCTGGGTGGGCACCACTTTTACCCCTGTATTAACTTTGTTTATAACTTGGCAAGCTATGCCATACCACGCGTCTGTTTCGGCTCCGTAGCAACACCCGGCGAAGAAGCAGCCCAGCCTGCCGAAGGCGTGAGCTATGGTGATTGCTATGGGAACAAAGGGAAGCGCGTCCGTAAGGCTTGCGTTCATATTGTTCTGAAGCAGCTTGCTCTTTGCGCGCGGCGCAACCACATAGACGTACAAATTGTAGAAGATGAGGTAACTTGCAACGCCGCCTATCAGTCCGCCGATAAAGGTCATACTTTCGCCGAAATTCCATACGCCGGTGTCTATATAGTTATACACAGACTGGAAGAGCATTGCAAACAGTATGCCTATGGCTGTGGCGACTATGCCCATAAGGAGCATCTTGTCGGTACACTCCTCGTTGAAGTTCCTGCCCCTGAAAGTCAGAAGAAGGAACACGAAACACGCAATTATACCAACAGCCATACACAATCCGTAGGCATAGATATGCAGGCTGCCTATTGAAAACAGAGGGTCGGGATACATAGATATTCCTTATAAATATTTACTTGGTTACGGTCATTATAACGCAGGCGGGCGCGGCAAGTCAAACGAATGGCCGCGCCCGCTTTTTTTTAAGACGTCAATTTTTTGCTGCGGATAATAGATTATTTATTGCCGACACAAGCGCCTTTACGGAACTGGTGATTATGTCCTCGTCCACTCCCGCTCCCCACAAGGTTTTGCCGCCGCTCTCAATCCCCACGTAGGAAATCGCGCGCGAACTGCTGCGCTGGGTGAGGGCGTGTTCTTCATAGTCGGTGAGGGTGTATTCCACGCCGAGGAACGCCTTGAGCGCGTTCGATACCGCGTTCAGCCTGCCGTTGCCCTCGGCGGATATATCGGTCATCTTGCCGTCTTTGAGGACAGTTACGGTGGCGGTTATGCCGTTTATCTGCTTGTAGTGGCACTCTATCACGTCAAACGCCTGTCTGTTTGAAAGAAAGTTTTCGTCAAATATTTTATAAATTTCGTCAGGATGAAGTTCCTTGTGGGCCTTATCCGACACGTCCTTGGCGGCATAGCCCATAACCTCCTTCATCTTAGACGGCATATTTATGCCGAAGTTGGTCTGGAGAATGTATCCGACGCCGCCCTTGCCCGACTGGGAATTTATGCGGATTACGTCTGCGTCGTATGTCCTGCCCACGTCTTTGGGGTCTATGGGGAGATAGGGCACGTTCCAAATCTTGCAGTCGTGCTTTTCCCTCCACTCCATTCCCTTGGCGATTGCGTCCTGATGGGAGCCGGAAAACGCCGCGAACACAAGCTCCCCCGCGTAGGGCTGGCGGGGATTTATCGCCATACCCGTGAACGACTTGTAGAGCGAACATATATAGGGCATATTTTCAAAGTTGAGCATAGGATTCACGCCCTGGGAGAACATATTCATAGCAAGCGTGATTATGTCCACGTTGCCCGTGCGCTCGCCATTGCCGAACAGTGTGCCCTCTACCCTGTCCGCGCCGGCGAGAATACCCATCTCTGCGGCGGCCACGGCACAGCCGCGGTCGTTGTGGGGATGAAGGGAAATGACGCAGTTTTTGCGGTACTTCATATTCTTGTGAAAAAATTCCACCTGCTGAGCGTAGACGTGGGGTATGGCGTTTTCCACCGTGGCGGGAAGATTTATAACCGCCTTTCTGTCTGCCGTGGGCTGCCACACGTCAAGAACGGCGTTCACCACTTCAAGCGCGTACTCAGGCTCTGTGCCCGTGAAAGATTCAGGCGAATATTCAAAACGGTAGGCCGCGCCGTCGCGTTCGGCGAGCTCTTTCAAAAGTTTTGCGCCGTCTATGGCAATCTTCTTTATGGCCGCCTTATCCTTTTTGAACACCTGCTCCCTCTGGGCTACAGATGTGGAATTGTACACGTGCACAATCACGTTCTTTGCGCCGCGCACGGCGTCGAACGTCTTTCTTATAATATGTTCGCGCGCCTGCGTGAGTACCTGAATGGTGACGTCATCAGGAATGAGGCCGTCGTCAATCAGTTTGCGCAGAAAGTCATATTCGGTTTCAGACGCCGCGGGGAAGCCGACCTCTATCTCCTTGAAGCCTATTTCCACGAGCAGTTTGAAAAATTCCACCTTTGTTTCAAGCGACATAGGCTCTATAAGGCTCTGGTTGCCGTCGCGCAGGTCAACCGAACACCATATGGGGGCGCGGTCTATAAAGTCCTTTTCCGCCCAGTCCATACAGCGCTGTGCGGGAACGAAATACTGCCTTGAATACTTCTTATAATTTTTCATAATTTCACCCTCTGATTTTTTCCGATATTTCAGTGAAGCGGCGCGTTTATGGCGCGTCTGTGCTGCGGAATAAAAAAGGCGCAACGCCTCAAAGAGACGCTGCGCGCGTGGTACCACTCTTCTTTACAGCTTGCGCTGCCTTTAAGATGCTTACACATCCCTTCCTTTATACGGCGGAGAACCGTCTTTACCTACTTTTATTTCAGCAAAGCTGCTCTGCGGCGAGTTCGCTGCGCCCCTTCGTTGATCTTGCACCAACCGATAAATCTCTTGACCCGAAGCCACAGTTACTATTCCGCTTCACTGCATTATATCTTTTCAGTTTTTATTATACTATCATATGCCGAAAAAAAAAGCAAGTGAATTTTATAATATTTTCGGCGTGGGTTCAAGGGCGCTCTGTATGTTCGAAGCCGGAGGCCTGCGAATACAGGTCGAATTCCTCGTCTATATCGAATTCCGACGCGTCGTCAAAGGCTGCGAGCTTGGATATGGAGACCTCGTAGGCGGTCATCGTTACAAAGGAGCCGTCCTCCTGCTTCTTCTGGTATTCCCTGCTCTGAATTCTGCCCGACAGCGCAATTCTGTCCCCCACGGACAGGTTTTTTACAAAGCGGGCGTTTCTGCCCCACGCTATCGCGGGGATATAGTCCGACTTGTTGTAAGAGCGGTTTACCGCCACGAGAAGGTCGGCAATCTCCCTGTTGAAGGGCGTTGTGCGGTAGACGGGCGGTTTGCAGATATAGCCCGAAAGCACTAT
>CBCPNE010000137.1:0-3144 GCA_965120435.1 uncultured Clostridia bacterium | reverse complement strand
AATACTGCCTTTGGGCGAACGGCGCGACCTTCTGGCCAGACCTGATTGCAGGCGCGGCGCTGTTTATTGCGGGATTTGTTGCGGCGTACATTCTGGTGCGCGCACAGAGAAAGAGGTCTTCGCATCCTGAAAAGCAGAAAAATACCCGTCCCTGAGGACGGGTATTTTTTTATTCAACCATAAACAAGAATCCGCGGTTATTCTATTCGTCCTTTAAAGAGTTTTCCAACAGTTCGCAACACCTGAGCATAATCTGAATACACTCCGTAAGAAGCACTTTATCCTCCGGAGAGAGCGTCTTGTTCTTTGCCGCGTCGTTGCAGATAAGCGCGGCATAGTTGAACGACGAATAAAGATTTTTGAGGTTTTCCTCCTGCTTTGAGAAGGAATTGTGCGCCGTAAGGTGAAAGTTATACACCGCCTGAAGACAGGGCGAGGCCTCCTTCAGCTTTGAAAGACTGCCGCTCTGAGCAACCTCTTCTATGCGGACGCGGAACTTTGAGATAAGGTCCGCCATTCTCAAATCTTCAAAATCGGGCATAAAAGCACCTCACAATTTGCATTGATTGCGGCATATTGCCGCCCCAATCTGATATTAAGCACCCGCCGTCCCAAACAGGCGGCGCGCAAAAACGGGCTCTTTAAAGCGCGGGCGGCGGCTTTTTCAAGCCGCCGCCCGTACCCGTATTTTACTTATTGATAATATCTTCGGCGGGGGTCACCACGCTGTTGTAACCGGGGTTGATTGCGGGAGACATATTCTTGTACTCCTTCACGCCCGTACCTGCGGGGATGAGCTTGCCTATGATAACGTTTTCCTTGAGGCCCATAAGGGGGTCTACCTTGTTCTTTATGGCCGCGTCGGTGAGTACCCTCGCCGTCTCCTGGAAAGAAGCCGCGGAGAGGAAGGAATCTGTCGAAAGCGCAGCCTTCGTTATGCCAAGAAGAACGCGCTTCTGAAGGGCGGGCGTGCCGCCGTTTTCAATGGCGGCCTGGTTGGCCTCTTCCACGGCGAACATATCCACCGTCTCGCCGGGAAGCAGGTCGGTGGAGCCTGCGCTCTCTATCCTTACCTTTCTGAGCATCTGGCGAACTATTATTTCAACGTGCTTGTCGTTTATGTCAACGCCCTGAGAGCGGTAAACCGACTGAACCTGTTCAAGGATATAGTCCTGCACGCCCTTCACACCCGAAATTCTAAGGATGTCCTGAGGATATACCGAACCTGCGTTAAGCACCGTACCTGGCTCTACCCTGTCGCCGCTCTTCACAAGAAGTTCGGCGTTGAAGGGCAGCGTGTACTCCTTCTTCACTTCGTTGGTTACGGCGTCGCGCACCTGAACGTGCTTCAGGTTGTCGCTGTCGTCTATGCTTACCACGCCCGAAACTTCGCACAGCGTGGAGCAGCCCTTGGGCTTGCGCGCCTCAAACAGCTCCTCTACGCGGGGAAGACCCTGAGTGATGTCGCCCGTGGCGGCAATACCGCCGGTATGGAAGGTACGCATGGTGAGCTGAGTGCCGGGTTCGCCTATGGACTGTGCGGCTATTACGCCCACCGCTTCGCCCACCTGAACGGGCGTGTTGGTGGCCATATTCTTGCCGTAGCACTTTGCGCACACGCCGTAGCGCGAGTTGCAGCTGAACACAGAGCGGATAGCTACCTGCTCTATCCCCGCGTCCACAATGCTCTTTGCTATCTCGTCGGTGATAAATTCGTTCTGTCCTACAAGGACGTTGCCGCCCTTATCCTTTACGTCCTCTGCGGCAAATCTGCCCTGAATCCTGTCCTCAAGTCCCTCTATAACCTCGCCGTTGGGGCCGATTATAGCCTTTACAACCATACCGCGGGGCTTCTTGGAGCCTGCCATGCAGTCCTCTTCGCGCACGATTACGTCCTGGGATACGTCCACAAGGCGGCGGGTAAGATAGCCGGAGTCGGCCGTCTTGAGCGCCGTGTCGGCAAGGCCTTTACGGCCGCCGTGCGAGGAGATGAAGTACTCCAGAACGGAGAGTCCCTGCCTGAAGCACGATTTAACGGGAACTTCAATCTTTTTACCCTGCGGGTTTACCATCAGGCCGCGCATACCGGAGAGCTGTTTCATCTGGTCGATAGAGCCGCGGGCGCCGGAATTTGCCATCATCCATATGGGATTGAACTTATCCAGCGACTTCTTCAACGCGTCCGTAACTTCGTCCGTCGCGTCGTCCCACGCCTTTATTACGGCGTTGTAGCGCTCCTCTTCGCGCAGAAGGCCGCGCTGGTATTTGCGCTCTATCTGATAAACCTTCTGTTCGGTCTCTTCAACAATCTTCTTCTTTTCGCCGGGAATGTGCATATCGAACACCGAAGTGGTGATAGCGCCGACTGTGGAGTACTTGTATCCGAGCGTCTTAATCTTATCAAGAACGTCCGCCGCGCGGGGCGCGCCGCCCGTCTTGAAGCAACGCTCTACTATCTTGCCCAGCTGCTTTTTGCCTACGGCCACGCTTGAACCGAGGAAGTCGTAGGAAATTTCGTACTTGAGGTAATCTTCCCTGGCGTTCCTCTCCACAAAGCCGAGGTCCTGGGGCATCTCGTTGTTGAAGATAATTCTGCCGACCGTCGTCTTTACTTTGCCCACAACCGTTTCGCCGTTGTAGGGGGACTTGGGGTCGTCTATCTTAACAGTTCTGCGGACGTAAATTTCGTCCTGCATATGAATATATTTGGTCTGGTAGGCCATCAGGGCCTCGTCCTCAGAGATATAAGCTCCGGGGATATACCTTTCGGCGCCCTCTTCGCCCTCGGCGCACTCAACGTACCTTGCGCCCGTCCAGCGATAGAACTTGCCCTCTTCTCTCCTTATAATGGTGAGGTAGTATGCGCCCATAACCATATCCTGCGAGGGCTGCATAACGGGCTTGCCGTCTGAAAGCTTGAGTATGTTGTTGGAGGAGAACATCAAAAATCTCGCCTCTGCCTGAGCCTCTATAGAAAGGGGAACGTGCACCGCCATCTGGTCGCCGTCGAAGTCGGCGTTGAACGCCGTACATACGAGCGGGTGAATTTTGATTGCGCGGCCTTCGATGAGCACGGGCTCGAACGCCTGGATAGACAGCCTGTGCAGCGTGGGAGCGCGGTTTAAAAGAACGGGGTGTTCCTTT
>CBCPNE010000136.1:0-4936 GCA_965120435.1 uncultured Clostridia bacterium | reverse complement strand
ACAGTTGTTAAAGCTTCTTTAATCAGCCCCTCCACGTCAAGTTTCGCTTCCTCCGCCATTACATCCTCAAGTTTAGGTTTGATTATCGGATAGTCCGGCAGGAACACAGTGCAACAGTCCTGATAGGGGCGGATTGATATGTCGTATGCGCCTATCGAGCGGCTGCGCTCTATTATTTCATTCTTGTCAAAGCCGCACAGGGGACGCAGCACCGGAAGTTTTTCAAGCACGCTGTTTGAAGAAGTCATCCCCTCTATAGTCTGGCTTGCAACCTGACCGAGACTTTCGCCCGTTATAATACACTGGTCTCCGTCCTTTATGGCCAGCCGTTCGGCAAGCCTCATCATAAAGCGGCGCAAAAGCGTTATCATATATGCGCCGTTGCAGTGCTTATGAATTTCCTCCTGAATTTTTTTGACATTTATCACGCTGAGCCTTATCCCGCAGGTGTACTCAGACAAAACCTCCGCAAGGTCCGCAACTTTCTGCCGCGCCTGCATATTCGTATATGGATAGCTGTGGAAGTGCAGACAATCAACCTTCATCCCGCGCTTGGCTATCATATGGCCAGCCACGGGGCTGTCTATACCTCCGGAAAGGAGTAAAAGCCCGCGCCCCGCCGTGCCTACCGGCATTCCGTCTGCACATCTGATAAACTTATTGAAAACGAGCGCCGTTCCGTCCTCACGCACGTCTATGTTGATTACAAAATCCGGGTCGTGTACGTCTACGGACAACTCACTGTTTTTATCGAGCAGCCTCCCGCCTATCTGCGCACTGATTTGCGGCGAGTTTAAATAAAAATTCTTATCGGCGCGATGCGTTTCAACCTTGAAAGAACCTCTTTTGTCGCTGACTTCTTCTGCGGCGCGATATATTTCATCCATATTTGCCGCAACTTTAAGCCCCACGCTCAGTGAATGAATACCGAACACCTTAGACAGTTTTTTGACTATGACGTTGACGTCTTCCGCGTTGAAATTTTCCACCAGATACCTTCCGCTTCTTCTGCGTATCTCGTGACGAATCCCTTTGAGCGACTTCTCCATATTAGCCGCGAACACCCTTTCAAAATAACCGCGGTTTTTGCCCTTAAGATGAATTTCAGAATACCTGATAATAATTACTTTTTCCATAAATCACTTCATCATTTCAACGGCGGCACGGACAACTCTGTTGAGTATTTCCGCCGCTTTTTCAATCTCTTCCTCCGTGTTGTGTATGCCAAAGCTCAGGCGGAGAACGCCGTCTATAAACTCCGGCTCTAATCCGCAAGCCTGCATTACCCTTGAATACCTTTTTGCGGAATTTGAAGAGCAGGCCGAGCCGGTACCTATAATCAGTCCCTCGTCGTCGCACATATGGAGTATTGTTTCGCCACGCACGCCCTTTGCGGCGACCGTTAAAATATACGGCGAACCGTCCTCAGGAGATATGCGCACAAACAGCTCCTTGTCCAACAGTCCCCACAGCCGTGACTGCAAGAGGCGCACCAAATCGTAGCCGGCTTTCGTTCTGCCGCCCGAACAGCGCAATTCTGCAGCCAGGGCAAACGCCATAATGCCATAGAAGTTCTCTGTTCCGCTCCTTAGACCGCCCTCCTGACCGCCGCCCCATATATACGGGCTGAGGGAAAGCTGCTTTTTCTTTATCAGCGCGCCCGTACCTTTAAGTCCGCCTATTTTGTGCGCGCTGATTGAATACATATCCACGCAGTCGCCCAAAGTAAAAGCAAGCTTTCCATAGGCCTGCACCCCGTCCGAATGAAAGAGAGCGCGAGGATTTTTCGCCTTTACCGCCGTTGAAATGGCGTTGATGTCGTTTATTGCCCCCGTTTCATTGTTGACATGGATTACCGATACAAGGGAAGTTTTATCGTCCACGAGGCTCAGAAGGTTTTCAACGTTCACGCTCCCATCGGAATTGAGAGAGGCAAATCTTGCTTCTACACCCCTTCGCCCCGCCTCGCAGGCGGCCGCATATACGGCGGCGTGTTCACCCATTGTCGTCACTATATTGCCGCGCCTGCCTCCGCAGAATATCGCCTGATTATCGGCTTCAGTCCCGCAGGAGGTCATAACTATTGAATACTTTTCAGGGTCAGCCGCCTTTAAAAGTATTTTCTTTCTGGCTTTCTCAAGTTCAAGGTGCAAATTATATCCTTCCGCATACAGCGCGGAAGGATTATAAAATTGCTCTTCAAGACAGATTTTGGCAAGTTCAAGTACGGCTTCCTCCGGCTTGGTGGTTGCCGCATTGTCCAAATAAATCATCTTAAAACCTTCAGGTTTAAATTTCTATGACGCCCTCGTAGGATTGCTTTACGCTTCCGTCAAGCATATAGCTTCCGTTATCAAGGCGCTTTACAAACAGGTCGCCGCCACGAAGTTTTACCGTAATAAGACCGCCGCTCTGGCATTTACCTAAATTTATCGCAGCCGCAGCAACGGCAACAGCTGCCGTTCCGCACGCCATTGTTTCGCCGTTGACCTTGTCCCATACGCGCACCTTTACAGTGAGGTCATTGACAATCCTTGCGCACTCTACATACGCCCCGCCATGGAATGCACCGGACGCAAGCGCCGCCTGTCCGAGGTTTTCAAGGTCTACATCGTCCACCTTATCACAGAACACTACGCAATGTTTGTTGCCCACGTTCACAATGACGGCTTCGTTTATGGCGCCGCACTCACTGAGAGTCCCGTATAGTCCGTCCTCCGCAGAAACAAGTCTGCAATCTGCCGCGCCAAGGTCAACGGAAGCGGAGCTTGCCACATTATTGAATGATACGACGTCAAGATTTCTCACCTTGCCGCAGACTTCCACCGTCACCTTGTCGGAATTTACAAGGCGTTTGTCAAACATATATTTTGCCACACATCTCAGGGGATTGGCCGCCAGTCCTCCGTCGCTTCCGTCGCGGTTGAACACGCGCATCTTACAGTCTGCAACTTCAGATTTTTCAATCATTACAACTCCGTCGCTCCCTATCCCGTAATGCCTGTCGGAAAAATTAATAGCAAGCGATTCAGGACAGGTAATCTTGTTATCGAAATTGTTGAAGAAAATATAGTCATTGCCGCAGCTGTGCATCTTGCAGAAACTGAGCTTGAGCTTTTCCTTTCTCAGGTGGTTGATGTCAACAAGTTCTGTGTTGAACTGTGTGTATCTGCCCGCTATACAATCGGCTAATGCGTTTGTAGTGTCCAGCGAGGTGAGTACAGTAATTCCGAGGAGTATCGCATGGTGATGAAGCGAGATATAGTTTGTGATAGACTCCATATCCGTCTTACCTGTATAGACGACATAGTCTATCTTGCCCTCGTCCATCAGCTTGAAAATTTCGTCGTTGGTTGAAATTCGCGCAACATCAGTACATTCAAGCCCGAGGCTGCGTATGACGTCTGCCGTACCCTTTGTGGCGTACAGCGTAAGGCCGAGGTCGGCAAACTTTTTGACTATATTTACAATCTCGTACTTATCGTGGTCGTTTACCGTGAAGTATATGCCCGAAGGGTGCTGTTTTGTAGGATGCTTCATATTGAAGCCCGCAGAAACAAGTCCCTTGAACAGAGCTTCTTCTATGGTCTTGCCTATGCCCAGAACTTCACCCGTGGATTTCATCTCCGGACCGAGCTGGGAGTTTACGTCATTGAGCTTTTCAAAGGAGAAAACGGGCACTTTTACTGCAACATAGGGCGAGTTCGGGTACAGCCCGGTGCCGTAGCCGAGCCTTCTTAGCTTTGCGCCCATGAGTATCTTAGTAGCAAGTTCCACCATAGGAACGCCCGTAACCTTTGATATATACGGTATCGTCCTTGACGCTCTGGGATTTACCTCTATTACGTAAAGTTCGTTTTGATAAATGAGGTACTGTATATTTATAAGTCCCTTAGTTTTTAAGGACAGGGCAAGCTCTATTGATATATCCACAACCTTCTTGAGCATTGCGTCGCTGAGGTTATAGGGCGGATATACGGCTATTGAGTCTCCGCTGTGTACGCCCGCGCGCTCTATGTGCTGCATTATACCGGGTATCAGAACGTCAGTACCGTCTGATATAGCGTCTACTTCCAGCTCGGTGCCCATCAGGTACTTGTCGCACAGCACGGGGTTTTCAATCTTCTGCGCCAGAATTACGTCCATATACCTTTCAATGTCATTCTGGGTAAAGGCTATGGTCATATTCTGTCCGCCTATTACATATGACGGGCGCAGAAGCACGGGATAGCCGAGCTTTTCGGCGGCAGAGATTGCCTCCTGCTTTGTCATTACCGTGAGCCCCTTAGGACGGGCAATGCTGAATTGTTCAAGAAGTTCGTCAAAACGCTCTCTGTCCTCGGCGAGGTCTACGCTGTCCGCCGGCGTGCCGAGTATCCGCACTCCCTTTTTATCGAGGTAACTGCAAAGTTTTATCGCAGTCTGTCCGCCGAAGGTTATAACGACGCCGTAGGGTTTTTCAACGTCTATCACGCTTTGCACGTCTTCAGGCGTAAGCGATTCAAAATACAGCCTGTCCGCAGTATCGAAGTCGGTTGACACCGTTTCGGGATTGTTGTTTATAATTATAACTTCGTAGCCAAGCTCTTTCAGAGTCCACACGCAGTGTACGGAGGAATAGTCGAATTCTATGCCCTGTCCTATCCTTATGGGACCTGACCCTATAACTATAATTCTGCGCTTTTTGCTACGCTTTACAAAAGGCTTGGCCTCGTCGTGGTCTGATTCGTCGTAAGTAGAGTAGAAATAAGGCGTCTGGGCGGCAAACTCCGCACCGCAGGTATCAACCATCTTGAACACTGCGTCGCGGTGCATAGGCAGCTTGTTGCCTGAAATCTTTTCGAGTTCCTTATCGGGATAGCCCAGCTTTTTGCCGCGCAGATACTGCGCGCGGGTCAGAGGATTGCCGGCAATTTCCCCTTCAAAATCAGAAAGA
>CBCPNE010000135.1:0-3349 GCA_965120435.1 uncultured Clostridia bacterium | reverse complement strand
GCTCTGTAGAAGTGAGGAATACGCGCCCACTCGCAGGAGATATTGAAATCATGCTCTATTGAATCGCCATAGTATTCTCGGCCGATTTTTCCATAGATGTCGCAAAGGAGTTCCTTGGTAAGCGGTTCTCCCCTTTCCGCAAGCGAATGAGCTTCATATTCAAACTCGGCAAACATTGTCTGGCGATGCAAAGTCTGGCGGATAGTGTCAAGGTAATAGTTCAAAAGGTATTTTCTGAGATTTTCGTCCCCGGTGTCCGAAAGCATAAACTTGAGAAGCAATACCTCGTTTACCGTGCTGGCCACTTCGGCTACAAAAATTCTGTAATCGCTCTTTGCGTAAGGCTGGCCTGCGGCAGAAAAATAAGTGTGGAGCGAATGTCCCATTTCGTGAGCGATTGTGAATATGTTGCCGATAGTGGGTTTATAGTTTAAAAGTACGAAGGGATGAACGCCGTAACAACCCGTGCTGTAAGCGCCGCTGCGCTTGCCGTCCGTCTCTTCCACGTCTATCCAGCGTTCTTCAAATCCGCGCTTAAGCAGGGCCTGATACTCTTTGCCGAGCGGAGCAAGCCCCTTAATTACATAGGCGTAGGCGTCCTCATAGCTCATCTTCACTTCCGCGTCTCTGACAAGCGGAGCGTAAATGTCGTAAAAGTATAATTTGTCATAGCCGAGTATCTTCTTTCTGTCGACAATGTACCTGTGCATATCAGGAAAACTCTTTTTTACCGCCTCAAGGAGGTTTGAGTAGACCTTTTTGTCCACATCCTCTGAAAACAGCGCTCTTTCAAGACAGGAGCCATATTTGTACGCCCTGCTTAAAAAGACGTTCTTTTTGACGTTACCGTAATAGGTGGATGTTATTGTATTGATAATGCCGGTATATGCGCCGTAATACTTTTCATACGCCTCCCTGCGCTTTTCGCGTTCGGAAGAATGCATTATAACGCCGTATGTGCCGTGAGTAAGTTTTATAGTCTCCCCGCCGAACTCCATCTCCGGAAGCGGCAGGTCGGCGTTGTCTATCATAGAAAAAATTTCACTGAACGTGCCCAGAGTTTCTCCCGCCATCGCTATAAGCTTTTCCTGCTCTTCGCTTATAACGTGGGGCTTGCTTTTGATAAGTGTTCTGAGCATATAGTCGTAATCGCGGAAATCTTTGTCCGTGAGAAGCGAATTGAGGTATTCTTCATCGCAGGCGGCAAGTTCAGGTTCAAAGAAAGCCATTTCGGCGCTGTAGGATGCCGCAAGCGCACTGCACTTTGCATTGTATGCAGTATATTTTGACACGCGCGTATCCTCGTCATGCTTCATATGCGCATAGAGCATAACCCTCTCAAGCGACTTCATATATTCGTCGTTTGCCTTCAGGAGTTTTAAAAGTTCGCCTCTGTCACTGAGCTTGCCTGCGTAAGAGGCAAAGCCGCAGCCCTTATTCAGTTCATTGTAAGCTGCTTCCCAGTCCTCATCGGAGGCAAATATATCCCCCGTGTTCCACTTATAGCGCTCTTCTACCTGATTTCTTTCCATATAATAAAAACACCTCAGTTTTTGTTGGAATGTATTGGCGCGGGTATAAGTCCGCCCCTGTTTATAAACTTTTCAGCCGAATCGTTATGTACGGGCATTACCGGCGCCCTGCCCAGAAGTCCGCCGAAGTTGACGCAGTCGCCTACTGTTTTGCCCGGTGCCGGAATTATTCTTACTGCCGTCGTCTTGTTGTTTATCATTCCGATGGCCGCTTCGTCGGCAATTATGGCGCTTATCGTGCTTGTAGGGGTATTGCCGGGAACGGCTATCATATCAAGACCTACCGAGCATACAGCCGTCATTGCCTCAAGTTTGTCCATGCAGAGCGCGCCTCGTTCGGCGGCTTCTATCATTCCTATGTCCTCTGATACCGGAATGAACGCGCCTGAAAGTCCGCCCACGCGCGAACTTGCCATAACGCCGCCCTTTTTGACCGCGTCGTTCAGCATTGCGAGGCACGCGGTTGTGCCGTGCGTGCCGACGCTCTCAAGCCCCATCTCTTCAAGAATCTGCGCAACGGAATCTCCGCGGGCGGGTGTGGGGGCAAGGGACAAATCCACTATGCCGAACTCCGCGCCAAGGCGCTTTGCCGCCTCCCTTGCCACAAGCTGGCCTGCGCGCGTTATCTTGAAAGCGGTGCGCTTAATCATTTCAGCCAGCTCTGTAAGGTCAGCTTCAGGTATGCTCTCTATTGCGTGCTGAACAACGCCGGGCCCCGATACGCCGACATTGATTACAGTGCCGCTCTCTCCTACTCCGTGGAAAGCTCCCGCCATAAAGGGGTTGTCCTCCACTGCATTACAGAATACGACGAGCTTAGCGCAGCCGAAGCCGTCGCTGTCAGCCGTAAGTTCCGCAGTGCGCTTGACAACCTGTCCCATAAGGCGCACCGCATCCATATTGATACCCGACTTTGACGAGCCTATGTTCACGGAGGAGCACAGTTTACAGGTGGTTGCAAGCACTTCGGGAATGGTTTCAATAAAAGTTTTTTCATAGTCGGCCATACCCTTGTGCACAAGCGCAGAGTACCCGCCGAGAAAGTCTATACCCAAAGTCTGTGCAGCCCTGTCAAGCGCCATGCCCACCTTTGCGGACTGCGCCGCAAAGGGCGCGCACACAAGGCTCACGGGGGTAACAGAGACACGCTTATTTACTATAGGGATACCATACTCTTTGGAGAGAGCTTCGGCCACCTTGACCAGATTTTCAGCCTGGCCGCATACCCTGTCGTACACATTTTGGGCTGTTTTTTCCGCACTGCCGCCTATACAGGGAAGCAGCGATATTCCCATAGTAATGGTGCGTATATCGAGGTGCTCCCTCTCTATCATATTTATAGTTTCAAGAACGTCATATTTATTGAACATAACTCCCCTCACACCCTGTGCATGGCGTTAAAAATTTCCTCGTGCTGAAGGTGTATGCTCATCCCTATGCCCCTGCCCATGTCCGCACATTCAGTTGCAAGAACTGAAAGTTCCTCTTTGGTGCCGGCGGTATCCACAAGCATTATCATAGCAAAATAGTCCTGAAGAATAGTCTGGCTTATATCCAGAATATTTACTCCCCTGTCCGCAAGGAAGGCGCTAACCTTGGCTATTATACCTGTCTTATCCTTGCCTACAACCGTTACAACAGCACGCATAAATTTCAGTATCCTCCGTAAATTTTATATTAAAACTGTTTTAAACTATAACGCCGAAATTGAGAAAAGTATATATGGCGGTGAAAAAAGATTTGGCAGAAAGCGACCAATCGGTTATCACTCCCAGCACGGAATCTTCAGAAAAACATCCGTAAACCCTGCTGTCGTT
>CBCPNE010000134.1:0-3591 GCA_965120435.1 uncultured Clostridia bacterium | reverse complement strand
ATAAAACGTAATTATTAAAATTCACAATTCGGATACTGAAAGGCATTTTTGTATCTTTCTTTCGTATAGAAAAATATTATCATTAACCCCGCGCCTGTGCCTGAGGTATCAGGCGCAGGCGGGGGGGAGGTAACAACGCCGCCGCGCACCTCAAAACAAGCGGCAAAGAAAATCAAAGCGCGCCTCAGCGCAAACCGCAACACGCCCACAGAGCGCACTGCAAAAATATCAAAATATTTTTAAATATGATTGTAAACGCGCAGAAAGTGTGCTAAAATGAGTTTATTAAAGTTTTACGGAGAATTAAAATGATTGATATTTCCCTGATTGAAAAGACCGACCCCGAAGTTGCCGAAGCGCTCAGGCTTGAGCTTGCGCGCCAGCAGGGCAATATAGAGCTTATCGCCAGCGAAAACTTCGTTACCCCCGCGGTGATGGCCGCGGCGGGCAGCCACCTTACCAACAAATATGCCGAAGGCTACCCCGGCCACCGTTACTACGGCGGCTGTCAGTATGTGGACATAGCAGAAGATTTGGCAAGGAACAGGCTTAAAGAAATTTTCGGCTGCGAGTATGCAAACGTGCAGCCGCATAGCGGCGCAAGCGCAAACCTTGCGGTGTTCTTTGCAATGCTCTCCCCCGGCGACACGGTAATGGGTATGAACCTTGCCCACGGCGGCCACCTTTCCCACGGTTCGCCCGTGAACATATCGGGGAAATATTTCAACATAGTGCCCTACGGCGTAAGCAAAGAGGACGAGCGCATAGACTATGACGAAATGGAGCGCATCGCTACAGAGTGCAAGCCCAAAATGATAGTTTCAGGCGCAAGCGCCTATCCCAGGGTTATAGACTTCCAGCGCATACGCGCCATCTGCGACAAGGTCGGCGCGCTTATGATGGTGGACATCGCCCACATAGCCGGTCTTGTTGCGGCGGGGCTTCATCCCTCGCCCGTGCCCGTGGCAGACTTTGTAACCACAACCACCCACAAAACGCTCCGCGGCCCCCGCGGCGGCGTGATAATGTGCAAAGAACAGTACGGCAAGGCTATAGACAAGGCCGTGTTCCCCGGCCTTCAGGGCGGTCCCCTTATGCACATAATCGCGGCAAAGGCCGTCGCCTTTAAAGAGGCGCTTTCCCCCGCGTTCAAAATCTATCAGGCTCAGATTATCAAAAACGCCGCCGCTATGGCGGACGAGTTCACAAAGCTCGGCGTAAAAATGGTTTCAGGCGGCACGGATAACCACCTTATCCTTCTGAACCTTACGGAAAAGGGTATGACGGGTAAAGAACTTGAACATATGCTTGACGAAGTTCACATAACCGTAAACAAAAACGCCATTCCCTTTGATACGCAAAAGCCCTTCGTAACTTCGGGCATACGCCTCGGCACGCCCGCAATGACCTCCCGCGGAATGAAGGAAGAGCAGGCGCGCACCATTGCCCGCCTCATCGCCGCCGTTATAGACCGCAAAGAGGCCGCCTTTGAAGAGGTAAAGGCGCAGGTTGCGCAGCTTTGCAAAGATTTCCCCTTGTACGCAGAGGACGTAAACTGAATAAAATAAATATGTTTTAAAATGAGCCGCCCGCGCACGATAAGTGCGCGGGCGGCGTTGCTGTTTTGGCGTTTGCTTTCAGGGGCGGCATTTGCAGGCGCATTATTTTGCTGCTTTTATTTTCCGTAAATCAGTGAGTTTTGTCTGTGGCAGAGGGGCAATAAAATTTGTTCATTATGCCATATATTTGTGTTAATAAAAAATTGACGGGTAGGGGTATAATAAACTGTTCTCCACAGTAAATTTTAACGCAGACTATTTTTTTGGAAAATTACAGTTACATCGCCGCACGGAAATTTTTCCGTGCGGCGATGTTAATATATCCGAAAAATTGTCAATAATGGCTGTGTGTTATAGGTTACTGAATATTTTGTGAAAGTTTAAATTAGTATTGGCGCTGCGCTTGCAAAACGCAATTAATTGTGCAAGAATTAAAGCGCAGTAATTATAAGGAGGTTTCTTTATGGGAAGAGATAACAGAGGAAACGGCGGTTTTGCGCTGCTTTGCTGTTTTATTGCTTTCGGCATTTCTGCAGTGCTGGCATTTATAACATATCTGCTCCCGCTGGTATCCGAATTGGCGGTAGGCGATACGGCGCTGAATGTTATGGAGATAATCCTCAATGTTTCAACGCTTGTCGGTGTTGCCTGCGGTGCATTCGCGTTTGCACAGCGTCGCGGTTTGCTTATAAAAGTTCTCACTGTGATATTTGTGCTCGTGTTTGTAGTTGCGATTGTGCTTCACATATTCATTGCGTGAGGCACCTTGATTTAGAGCAAAAAAAAAGCGGCGGTTTTACCGCCGCTTTTTTTTTGCTCTATTTGTATTTCAGTAAAATAAGCTTAAAATCAGAACTCCGCAAGCGAGCCACACAATCAGCCAGAACACCGTGCCTATTATGGACACTATCAGCCCCGCCAAAGATATTGAATGGCCGGAACCCGTCTGTTTCGCCTTTTTCAGTCCCAGTGCAGACATCACTATGCCGAGTGCCGGAATTATGCAGAAGAGGTATCCGCCGCCGAGCGCGCCAAGTATGCCTAACACAAGGCCGGCTATGCCGAAGCCGTTTACGGGCGCTGAGGCTGGCTGCTGAGTGGCGGAAAACTTATCGGTGGGCGCGCCGCAGTGAATACATACTACGGCGTTGTCGTCAAGCTGGTGACCGCAAAATTTGCAATACATTTTTCAATCTCCTTAATTTAATATTCAAAGTAAAAGGCCAAGCGTTCCGCCGAGCAGGGCAAAGATTATCAGCACATATATGAGCGTGACGGCCACTTCAACAATCACCCCTATAAGCGCGCCCTTACCGCATGATTTTGCGCGAAGGGGGAAGGTATCTTTCCATACGAGGTAGAGTACCAGCCCGACTACGGGGAAGAAGAAACACAACACGGCAAAACCCGCACTGGGCGCGTCGTTACCCGCAGGCTGCTTTGCGGCGGAAAACTTATCGGTAGGCGCGCCGCAGTGAATACATACTACGGCGTTGTCATCTACTTCATTTCCGCAATATTTACAGTACATAAATTAATTCCTCTCAAAATTTTCTGTGATAAATGCGGCGGCGTTTCAGCCGCTGTTTTAATTAAAAAAGGACCGCACTATGCGGCCCTTTTACCGTAAAAGCAGTGTAGCGCTTGCGCTGGCAATGCTGGCAATTATAATTATAAGAAGTATCCATACAAACAGCTCTATGCAGGAAATTATTATACCCGCTATAGCCAGTCCCCTGCCGTTGCCAAGCTCTGCCGATTTTTTAAGGCCGAGTATGCTGAAAATAAGGCCGAGAAGACTGAAGAAAAAGGAAAGTACAAATCCTGCGATAGCCATCCCGTTGGTTGTATTCTGCGCCTGTGCGGGTGTGCGGTTAAAGTTACCCGTGGCAACGCCGCAATGAGGGCATACTACTGCGTTGTTGTCTATCTGACTTCCGCAATTGTTACAAAACATCTTTTTAATCCTCCTTGATAATTTTCTCTCTGATTAAAGTAATTATATTATAGTCATAATTATGACTATTGTCAA
>CBCPNE010000133.1:0-3158 GCA_965120435.1 uncultured Clostridia bacterium | reverse complement strand
CGGCTATCAGCTCCGCCTTAAGTTCGGCATAATTTTCTATAATGCCGTTATGTACCACGGAAAACTTTCCCGATGCGTGCGGGTGCGCGTTTGCGTCGCACGGCCTGCCGTGCGTGGCCCAGCGCGTGTGACCTATGCCCGTGCCGCCTTCAAGGGTGGGTATGAACGGAGAAAGAGCGCTCACCCTGCCCTTGCGCTTTACCGTGCGTATGCCGCCGCCGTACAGCACCGAAATACCCGCAGAATCGTACCCGCGGTATTCAAGGTCGCACAGCCCCTTATATATGACATCTGCGGCGCGCCCCGCGCCGGTACACCCTATTATTCCGCACATATACCCTCACATATCCCTTAAATAACGCGCAACCGCCGCGCAGCAGCGCTCGCACGAGGCAAGACTGCCGCCCTCCGCCATTATCCTTATAAGCGGCTCCGTGCCGGACGGCCTTACATTGACGCGCACGCACCCCTCTGCGGCGGCGCGCTCTTCGGCATAGCCTGTAAGCTTTCCGTCCGAAAACGCGCTCTCCTTGTCGCGCACGCGCACGGACAGCTCATACTGCGGCAGCGGAACATAGCCGAGGAGCAGTTCTGAAAGGGGCGTTCTGCGTTCGGCCATTGCTTCGAGTATCTTTATGGCAGTCACAAGCCCGTCGCCCGAAGCGCCGTACTTTGCAATTATTATGTGCCCGGACTTCTCTCCGCCGAGGGCGGCGCCGCTTTCGCACATTTTTTTATACACAAACCTGTCGCCCACGCAGGTGCGGACGCACCCTATGCCGCGCGCAGAGAGACTGTCGCACAGCCCCGAATTGCTCATAACGGTGGCAACTATGCCGCGGCCGCCCAGCTCGCCGAGCTGTTCAAGGCGGTTGGCAAGCACATACATCTCGCCGTCGCCGTCCACAATGTTGCCGCACTCGTCCACGGCTATGCACCTGTCCGCGTCTCCGTCAAAGGCAAACCCCGCGTCAAGCCCTCTTTCCTTCACAAGAGCGGCAAGGCGTTCGGGGCGGGTGGAACCGCTGGCGTTGATGTTTGTTCCGTCGGGGGAGCCGCCTATTACGCACGTCACGGCTCCGAGCGCGTCAAACACGGACTTTGCAATCTGCCACGCACTGCCGTTGGCGCAGTCGAGCCCCACCCTGTAGCCCTTGAACGAACAGGCGGAGAGGGCTATCAGGTGGCCTATGTATCTGTTTCTGCCGCACACATAGTCGGATGAACTGCCTATATCCGCGCCGCAGGCATAGGGGAGGTCATCATAGCCTTCCGGCACTATGCCGTCAAGGTAATTTTCCAGCTCAGATATAACGCCTTCGTCCAGCTTTTCGCCGCCCGCGCCCATAAGTTTTATGCCGTTGTCGCCGTAGGGATTGTGGCTGGCGGAAATCATAATTCCGCAGTCAAATCCGTCCGTCCGCGTTATATAGGACACCGAGGCCGTTGTGGTGACGTGCATAATGTACGCGTCCGCGCCGGAAGAGGTCAGCCCTGAAACGAGCGAGTATTCCAGCATATACGATGAACGGCGGGTATCTTTTCCGATAACCACCCTGCACTTCCCGCCCTTCAGGCGGGAAAAATACCAGCCGAGAAACCTGCCGATGCGGCAGGCGTGTTCGGCGGTAAGGCTTTCGCCCGCTTTTCCGCGGAAGCCGTCAGTTCCGAAATATCTGCCCGTTTTTATACCTCCCCTCTGCGCCGCAAGGCGTTATTTTTTCACGGCAGCGGCCGATACAGAAATCGTCCGCCGCGAGGTCGCGGGTGAGAGTAGTTCCCGCGGCAATGTATGCTCCGTCCCCTATGTTTACGGGCGCAACTATGTTGCAGTTACAACCTATAAAACAGCCGTCGCCCACCCGCGAACGCCGCTTATTTGCGCCGTCGTAGTTGGCGAACACCACTCCGCAGCCCACATTCACCGCCCTGCCGAGTTCGGCGTCGCCTATATACGCAAGGTGAGCGGCCTTTGTTCCGTCGCCCGTCGTGGAATTTTTAATCTCCACAAAGTCGCCTATGCGGCAATTATCGCCTACGCGTGCAAATTCCCTTAGATATGCATACGGCCCCACCGTGCAGTCCGCGCCCACGGTTGCGCAGATGAGCGTGCTTGAGCGTATCAGAGTGTTTTTGCCGACGGAGCTGTCCTGTATGAAGCTGAACGGATATACCGCCGCGCCCGCGCATATGCGGCTCTTTCCCAGAACAACGCACGGCCCGTACAGTCGCGCTCCCCTCTCCACCACGGCGGTTCTCTCCACCATAACGCCGCTTCCCTCCACCACTGCTCCGCGCCTTTTAAGCGCCGACGGACGGAGATAGCGTCGCCTGTCAATAACGGCACTTTTCATAAGATACTTTTAACTTATGCCTCCGCACGCAAAAAAGTGATTATACGGTCCGCGCCTGAATTTCTGCGCCTGCGAGCTTTTCCGCCCGCCGCGCAGATATGAAAACGGCGGGCCGCACTCAATTAACATAAGCGCGACTCCGCCGTTTTATTACTCAATTATTAAATTTTTATATCAGTTGCCCTCTTCGTCGTGGGAAAAACTTCCGCCGCCGTACATCTTTTTATACAGCTCTATATCCTCGTTTGAAACGGGTATATGCTGCACGAAACCGGTATATTCGTTGGCGCTTATCAGGTCTGAGTGAAGCGCGTCATTGCCCTTTATGCCGGCAAGTCTGCTCCTTTTATGCTTTCTGCTCATACCAATAGTGTGCGCCGCCCACAAAAATTTATGTACGCCCCGACGGCAAAATCAAGAGCTTATAGCGTTACGGGTCATTTCAGAAATTCATATTCAAATAAAGATAGATGTATTGAGTAAGCAGGAAAGAGAAATGTTGCAATGCTTTCGTAAACTTTCGCCAAAACAGCAAAAAGCGCTTATAGATTTGTTTACAGACTAAAAAAATAAAAAACGGACAGCAAACGCTGTCCGTTTAATCATATTGAAAAACTGCCGTTCCAAAATTTGCGCAGAACCACCACCGTTTCCCTGCGGGAGCCTCACGGCAGAGCTTAGGAGCTGAAGCTCTTCGCGCGCACAGCTCGTGATTTTCGCGCAGTAGGGGCATAATAAAATGGCAGAGCATTTTTGCCCTGCCATTTTATTATGGTGACCCCACCGGGACTCGAACCCGGGTTA
>CBCPNE010000132.1:0-3376 GCA_965120435.1 uncultured Clostridia bacterium | reverse complement strand
TCTGGGCTGAATCAAGCGTTATCAGCGCATACTCCGCGTCGCCCTCAGCTGCGAGGGCTTTGGCCTTTTCAACGAAAACCGAAGCCTCTGCCGAGGCAGCCTGCCGCTCCTCTTCCTTTCGCTTGCGCTCGACAAAGAGCTGTTCAGGGGTCATCAACGCGGCGGATTCGTCGTCTTCAGAAAATTCGGGAACTTCAAAGTCCGCGCCGTAATCTATCTCCTCTTCAGGTTCGTCCTCGCCGGGAGCCAGGATTTCAAGCTCTTCCTCGCCGAACTCATTTTTGCGTATGCGGTACTTCCTGTCCTTGTCGTCGTCCATAAATCTTTCTTCAGCCATTTAAAGCCTCCGTATATTTTTTGGTATATATGTAGCCGCGCAAAACGCGCGGGCCTGTCCGCGGTATCTGCTCTGCGCCCAGCGGCACAACTCTGCGCTGGAAAAGACTGCGAATACGGCGCTGCCCGAACCCGTCATTGCCGCCCCGTCGGGCGACAGGCGAAGCGCGTCATAGAGCGCCCCCTCCACGCACGGCGCAATTTGCCGCGCGGGCGCATACAGCGCATTGTAAAAACTTGCGCACAGCGCGCCGTAATCTTCGCGTTCGAGCGCAATCTGCGCCCTGTCGCCGTTGTCCCTGAGTCCGTCCGGCAGCGCGTCATAGCGGGCGTAGCACTCCGCCGTGGAAACGCCCGTATGCGGGCACAGGATAAGAAAGTTCAGCTTAAGCGGGCTTTCAATCGGTTCAATCTCATTGCCCCTGCCCCTCAGGCGCGCATAGCCGCCGCCGAGCATATATCTTGTATCCGAACCGCAGAGGTCGGCCAGCGCTTCAACCGCGGGTCGGTCGTCAACGCCGTATAGCGCAGAAAGGGCGTTAAGCACCCCCGCTGCGTCCGCAGAGGAGCCGCCAAGCCCCGCGCCGACGGGGATATTTTTGTCCACGGAAATATCCGCACCGCCGCAGGAAAACCTGTCGCGGAACAGCTCCGCCGCACGGTATGCGTTGTTTGCCTCCGCAGGTATGCTCTGACTGCCCATTCCGCGCATAGAGATGTTTATGCGGCCGTCAGAGCGCCTTTTCACAATCACCGTATCAAAGACGTCTATAGTGGTAACTACGCTGTCTATCATATGATAGCCGCCGCTTACCCCGCGGATATTCAGCGTAAGGTTGAGTTTTGCAGGGCATTTTACGCGAACGGTATCCATACATAGATTATAGCACGGAATAGTGCGCAAAACAATTAAATGCGGCATTTTTTTTGAATAACGGCCCGACCGCAACAAAATGGCCGCGCGGAACGCCGCGCGGCACTGCCGTAAGATTGCTTCAGATATTTTTTGGCCTGTAGATTACTATCCTTTCATCGCCGCGGAGGGGAAATTCCACGCCGCGGCAGACGGCCGCAAGTTCTTCAGGCGGTTTTTTGAGCCGCTTGGCGGTATCCCACAGGGTGTCGCCCGCGCCCGCCATAAGCACGGTGAACGCGTCTGAACACTCCGACTGCTCCCCTTCCGTAAGCTCGCTAACGTATCTGCACTCTCTGGCAGAACACACGGCCGCGGCTATCCTTAGCACGGCTTCGGCCTCGCACTCTCCTTCAGAGCGCTGGCGCACGCTTATGCCGCTTACGGCCACGTCAATTTCGGCAGGGCTGCCCGCCTCTATGCCGTTGAGTTTTACAGAAAAGGGCAGGGCGATGTCCGTGCTGTGCAGCTCGCCGTCCCGCAGGTACACCAGCACGGAGCTGACCGCGCCTTCGAGTACGCAGGTATCGGCAGAATAAGTACACTCTGCTCTGGGATTCACCGCCACTTTGAAAGAGCAGGTGTAATCTATTTTTGCCTTTACCGCGCAGGCGCCGCTCACCCTCTCTGAATAGAGTTTTATGTCGTCACACACCTCCGCGCTTTCCTCCGAATATGCCAGGCAGACCTCCCCGTCCGTGCGGAACGCGTCCGTAACCGCCTCTTCTTCGCGCTCGTCGAAGAACACTCCCGCAAAGGATAGCTGGGAGGTGAAAGCTATGTCGCACCTGCCGCGCTCCTCATTGACCTGCGCCGTGACGGAGGCCTCCTTTATCTGGGCGGAACACACCGCCCTGCGCGGAAGAATGGCGTCGTCGCACAGAATCTCCGCGCTGAAGGGAATAATCCTCTCCATTGCCACGGCCTCTTCTCCGCGCACAGCGAGGAATGAGAGAAAGACTTCCCCGCTTATCTGCACTTCGCCGCCGCCGCAGCGGCAGTCCGTAACGAGAACCTTTGCGTCGTGCATCAGAATATCCTCTACTCCGGCCGCTTCAAATCTGTCCTCTACCTCGCTTTCACCTGAAAAGGTGACGGCGGATAAAAAGGAAAGCCGTTCGCTTTTGCACACCGCGCCTTCGGCGGCGGACAGCAGACTTCTTTCGGCCGCGCCGTACACCGTTATGCGCGCACCTATTACTGCGGTTACGAGAAATGAGGAACCGTCCCTTTTTACCGTGGCCCTTTCACAGGTGAGCCTGCATTCGGCAGTCTGCGCGGGAGCGAGTATGTCGTCGTCTGCATAGTGGGTGAACTCCGCGCCTTTCTGCGCGCGGTTGAGCTTGCCGTGGCCGTCTGAATACACCGCCGTGCAAACCAGCCTGCCCGCATAGTTTACTCTGCCCGAAGACACGTCGCACCCCGCGGCCGAAACCTGCGGACACACGGCAAGAATTTCGCTTACGTCATCCCCGAAGGAAAAGCGGCACTCCACTACCGACTGTGAATTTATAACCGTAATTTTTCTCACATAACTTTCCGTCTTATAATCCGGTTTTACTGACATATACTTTCTCCTTTGACGGCACCGCCGCTTTAATTCAAGAGTATAATATGCTGCGGCGCACCGCATTATTACAACGGCTTTAAATGCCTGTCGCGCACAAAAAAAGCGGCGCAACGCGCCGCCGTCTATACGCCCCTCTCCCTGAGCCTCACCCTTCCGCACAGAATTTCAGAATAGGAATAAGCCGTTTTGCCGAGGAAGTTTTTATCCTCCGGGCTGACGGTGAACAGCGAGGGGTAAATTCCGCTGACCGTAGCGGGAAAGCTTATAAATTTGTTTCTGCCGAGGTTCAGCCTGACGGTGACTGGCTTCATATAACAGCCCTCTACCGCCCGTTTAATCTGGTTTACGCTTATGCCGGGTTTTATCATATAATTATATTTTTCCCCAAAGCTGTTTAAATTATGCAGGAGCGGCAGCGCGCCCCTGCGCCGTCCGCGCTTTTGTCTGCGGCTTCCGTAGGCAGAGCAAGGCTAAGCCCGCATAACTTCCGACGCCGCAAGAAAAACGCGGAGGCAGAGCCTCCGCGCAGCTTATATCATTTATCAGAACAGGTCGTC
>CBCPNE010000131.1:0-15302 GCA_965120435.1 uncultured Clostridia bacterium | reverse complement strand
GGGGACATTGCTCCCCGTCCTTGAACCTGCGTTCAGACAGCGCAACCTTGCGGCGGCTTTTGCGGAACTTTCAGCAAATGTTTCGCTCTCTTTGAAAAGCTGCGTGCAATTCTTCTGTCATGCGGATTTATTTAATTTTAAAAGATTATAATACAACGCCGCGCCAAAAGCAAGCGATTTTGCCGCCGAATATATATCATAAATCTGCGCAAATTGCAATTTGAAGTAACTCACTGTGCGCAATTGTGATTGTAAACGCGCCTTATGAAAGTTTTTAACAAAAAATTGGCAGATATGTTATAAAATCTGATATATATCTTGACTTTACGCGCGCAAAGTACTATAATAATTGTAACTAAGTAACAAATGTTAATTTATAACAAAGGAGTATCAGACAGTGAAACGTGAAAGACTGGAAGAAGTGGCGGAAATTCTTGACAAGCGCGGCAAGATGTCGCTTGAACAGCTTGAAGAAGCTTTCCCCGACGTATCTCAGATGACGTTGCGGCGCGACCTTTCACAGTTGGAAGAGGACGGCAGAATCATAAGAATACGCGGCGGAGCTATGTCCGTCAAGGAAGTGCAGAAGGTTTCCGGCGAGGCATACACCAAAAAGACCACGATAAATATGGACGCCAAGATTGTAATCGCGCAGAAGGCGGCCACGCTTATAGACGAGGGAGCGAGCATATTCATAGACGGCGGCACCACGGCAATGTATCTTTCAAAGGAGATGCCGGACATAAAGTGCAACATATTCACCAACGGCATAGCCGTGGCGATGGAACTTGCGCAGAAGAAGAACATAAACATCACGATTGTGGGCGGACAGCTTATGAAAGACAACCTTTCCACCGCCTCCCCCGCCGCAAAAGAATACTTCAACAACACCAATTTTGAAATAGCGCTCGTCTCCTCCACGGCGTTTACGCCCGAACACGGCTTTTCATGCAACAGCCAGATAGAGAGCGACCTTTTAAAGCAGGTGTTCCGCAAGGCGCGGCACGTCTATATGATGCTGGACAGTTCAAAGATAGGCAAGATAAACCCCTACACCTTTGCTCAGCTTGAGGATATAGACGTACTGATAACAGACGACGTTTTCCCCCGCGAGTACAAAGCCCTGTTTGAACAGAACGATATAGTTGTTATGTAAGATAAAAAAAGCCGCCGCCGTTCCACGGCGGCGGCTTTTTTTATTCGCTTCACTTCTTTATATCAAGCGTTTTGTCCTTCACATCGTCGTAATATTCAAAGTAACGGCGGCGCAGTTCCTCCACGCCGTCCTCTCGGCGCAGTATGCCGAGCATCTCTTCAAGCTCTTCCTCAGAAAAGTCGGCGGGGTTGAATCCGCCGTCAAATGCAGAGGAGAGCTTTAACATATCCCACTTGGTAATATTCAAAATTTCACCTCCGCCGCACTATTCAATCTTAAAGCGCCGCTTGATAAACGGCAGCATATACACCCCGTCGAGTATCAGCTGAACGCCGAATACTATGATATGCAGTTCTATGTGATGGGTGGGTTCATACAGCAGCATAAAGGCGAGCACACCCTCCACTATGCCCTTTATCACATGGTAAATGCAGCGCTCGGACGCGGCAATTCTGCTGAATACGTGGTTGAACGCGCGCGCCGCCTCCATAAGTCCGAGTATGCCCCACACGATGGATATGAAGGAAATGGCCCACTCGTTTTCAACGATTATCATAATGCCGAGCGCAACGAATATAAGCGAAGAGGCCGTCTGATTTGTCTTTACCGTGCGGTATTCCCTTCTTACAAGCGCGGTGATAAACCTTATAAACCCGATAAGCACCATTGCGCCGCCCACTATGTATGGAATGAATCCCTGCACCTGCTCCGTTGCGACCACGCACAGAACGCCCACCACGAGATAAATGGCGGCGAATATGTAGGACATGACCTCCTGCGGAATACTCGTGAATTTAGAGATTCGCGGCAGATTTACCTCGCTGGAAAATTCCTCTATTATGAAGTCGCCGTAACCTACGGGAACTTCTTCGGCAGGGCCTTCCGTATTCTGCGTATAGGAGAGTTCCTCCCCGCCCGCAGGGGGCGCGGCGCGCACGATGTTTTTTTCAGTGTCTTCCGAATAGCCGCTGTAGGAGTATTCTTCTTCGTCTTTCATAATTTTCCCCAAAAATATGAGCTGTTGGCTATGCACTGATTTTAACAGAAGGGCGCGGCAATGTCAACAATCAATTTAAAAGTAAAGGCCCGGAGGGATTTTTCTACCCGCCGGGCCGGATTGAATTTTATCAGCCGCGCTGCTTTTTTGCCTCTTCAAGCATTGCCAGCTTATCGGTGAGGTCGGTGTCCCTGTCCGAATAGCTGTACACTACGCGCGTCGCGGAGGATACGGAACCGCTCATACCCATAATAGTACCCGTCCACGATTCGCCAAGAATATAGGACTGGAACAGTCCGTTGTTCCACACCCAGAAGATTATAGTATATCCGCCTTCATCCCATTTGCAGTCTGACGTTCCGTTTGAGTTGTTGAGCATACTCCGGGAAGCCTCGTCGTCGTTGGCAACGGACGTATCTATCTGCATTAATATGCGGTAAGCGGATATATCGTTGCTGTCATAGGATGTTTCTTCGAGTTCTGAATCGAGCGGCGTTATTGTAGCGTAATTGACTATACCGTCTGCAAGAATATTTATATTGCCGTGGATATACGAATTGCCGGGGTCTGATGAAGCAACTTCCTCTATATCCTGCTCAATCTCTTCCAGCGTGAGCTTATCGCCCGACTTTTTGACTATCTCAGGCTTGTCTTCAACACCCCAGTCCGACTCGTTTGATTCCACTACCCAAGTGCAGGTGAGGTAGCCTTCGTCGTCATAGTGAACGTCCTCTCCAGCGAGCCTGTACAGAATGTTAGTGTCCACCACAAAGCGCAGGGTTGCGTCCTCAAACTGGCTCTTAAACAGTTCAAGCGCCTGAGAGGATACGCTGTCAACTTTCTTTATCGTATAGTGATATTTATAGCCCGCAGTGTCGTCGTCGCCGTTGACTATAAGCCTGTAGTTCTGGCTGGTGGCTACAGAGGTTCCGAGCGAACCGTAAGTTGTGGAGCCGGACTGTGTGGAAAAATAGACGTATTTGTCTATATACGCCTCGTTATAGCAGGCGTAGGCATACAGCTCGGCGGCGGCCTCTATTGCAGCCTGCTGAACGGTTTCATCTTCGTAGTTTACATCGCCATCCCCGTCAAGATAATTTCTCGCCACAGACAGATATTCCGAAATAACGGCCTTGCTCTCCTCCTCATACGGAGCGGAGACCGTGGGGTAGACCCCTGAATCGAGCAGCACATAGCCGCTGTTTTCACCAACATACGATTTGCAGGCGGCCATACACAGCGCCAGCACGGGAACGCACAACAGGGCGCAGGTTTTAACAAACTTCTTTGCCATAGCCGCCTCCTGAAAATTTACTCTCTTATAAATCTTCAAAAGTATAACACGGGCGGCGCAGGAAAGACAAGTGAATTATAATGTTATGCCGTTAAATTTCAAAAACGTCACAATTTTTTGCTCTTCGTACACAAAAGCCGTCTGCCACTGTTCAAGGCCGCACCTCAGGGCTATATGTGCGCACTTGCACATAAACACATAAAATATATCATAGCCCCCGCCGAAGAGCGTTTCAGGATTGCCCGGCACCTTTGATATATTTTACGGCGTTTTATTTAAGGAGTCTGCGCAAAATGCCGTCCGCCTTCTTTATGTCTGCCTTGCCCTGCGTGGCGCGCTTTATATAGCCGTACAGGCCGCCGATTGCCTTTTCCTTGCCGCCGCGGAAATCTTCGGCAATCCTGGGATTTTCCTCTATGGCGCGGCGGCAGACGGCCTCAAGTTCATCGTCGGATACGCCGGCGAGGTCCTCCTCCCTGATATAGTCGGAGACAGCCCCGCCCTCTTTGAGCATTTTTGAAAGCGTCATCTGGGCGAGCGTGATATTTATTTTGCCGCCGTCCGCAAGCATTACAAGCTTTGCCATCTCCTCCGGCGTAACCTTTATGCGGAACGCCTCTTTCTCTTCCTCGGTGCCGAGCGTTGAGTACACCGTGCCGAGTATTAGGTTGGAGGTGTTCTTTGCTCCCGCGCCAAGTTCAAGGCATCTGTCAAAGAAATCGCATACGGCCCTGTACTTGTACAGAAGTCTGGCGTTGACGGGACTGATTTTAAGACTTTCAGTGTATCTTCTGAACTTTTCAAGCGGAAGTTCGGGGAGGGAAGCGCGTATCTCCTCTACCTTGCTCTGCGGAATTCTGACCGTAAGCAGGTCGGGTTCGGGGAAATAGCGGTAGTCCTGCGCGTCCTCTTTGGTGCGCATTACATACGTTTCGCCCGTACTCTCGTCAAAGCGCAGCGTGGCCTGTTCAATCTTTCCGCCGCTCCGCAGCACCTCTTCCTGACGGCGGGCTTCATAGGCCATCGCCTTTTCAATGAAGCTGACAGAGTTCATATTCTTTATTTCCGTGCGCGTGCCGAACTCTTCGCTGCCCTCCTCCCTGAGGGAGATATTGACGTCGCAGCGCATAGAGCCCTCCTGCATCTTGCAGTCGGATACGCCGATGTAGCGCATTATCAGCTGAAGTTTTTCAACGTATTCGCGCGCCTCTTCAGGCGAGGAGATGTCCGGTTCGGAGACAATCTCTATAAGCGGCACGCCGCCGCGGTTGTAATCTACATATGAATAGCCGCGTTCGTGTACGAGTTTGCCCGCGTCCTCTTCAATGTGGATGCGCGTGAGGCGGATTTTTTTGCCGCTCTCAAGTTCTACATAGCCGTGTTCGCACAGGGGCTTATCGAACTGCGAAATCTGGTAGGCCTTCGGAAGGTCCGGATAGCAGTAATTTTTACGGTCGAGGTGAGTGGTCGTGTTTATGGTGCAGTGCGTGGCTAGTCCCGCGCGGATGGCGTATTCCACCACCTTTTCGTTGAGTACGGGGAGCGCGCCCGGCTGACCCGTGCATACGGGGCAGCAGTGGGTGTTCGGCGACGCGCCGAATTTTGTGGAACACGAACAGAAAATTTTTGTTGCCGTGGACAGCTCTACATGGGTTTCAAACCCTGAAACAAGTTGATATTTCACAGCGAGGCCTCCTTGCAGACGGGGATTTCCACCGCGGCGCGCTTTTCAAAGTAGTTTGCGCAGGAGAGCGCAAGCCCGTCTTTGAACGCGTCGGCAATGACCTGCATACCTATCGGCAGACCCTGCGCGTCCGTTCCGCAGGGGAGCGATACGGCGGGCAGACCCGCAATATTTACGGGCACGGTGCATACGTCAGACAGATACATTTCAATGGCGTTGCCGCCCGTATATCCCAGAGGGAACGCCGTGTTGGGCGCCGTGGGCGCGACGAGTACGTCGCAATCGGAGAACACCTCTCTGAACTGTGCAATTATCTGCCCGCGTATGAGGCAGGCCTTTTTGTAGTATGCGTCAAAATAGCCGCTGGACAGCACATATGTGCCGAGCATTATGCGCTTTTTCACCTCTTTGCCGAAGCCTTCGGTGCGCGTCTTTACAATCATTTCCTCTATGTCGGAGTAGTCCTTTGCGCGGTAGCCGTAGCGTATTCCGTCGTAGCGGCCGAGGTTTGAAGAGGCCTCTGCGCAGGCAATGATATAGTAGACGGGCAGAGCGGCCTTAAGGGCGGGTATCTTTACCCGCTTTATCTCGGCGCCGCCCTGTTCGTAGAGGGATATTGCCCTGTCAATCGCGCCCTTTATCTCAGGGGAGATTCCGTCGAAGAACTCTTCGGCAACGCCGATTTTCAGCCCCTTTACGCTGTCGGAGAGTACCGTTTTGCCCGCGGGAGTTTCGCACGAGGTCATATCGCGCACGTCCCTGCCGCGGATTGCGTCGTACACAATTGCGGCGTCCTCCACAGAGGAAGTCATAGGGCCTATCTGGTCCAGGGAGGAGCCGTAGGCGATGAGGCCGTAGCGCGAAACTGCGCCGTATGTGGGTTTGAAGCCGACCATTCCGCAGAAGCCCGCCGGCTGGCGTATGGAACCGCCCGTATCCGAACCGAGGCCGTAGGCGGCTATGTCCGCCTTTACGGCAGCCGCCACTCCGCCCGAAGAACCGCCCGTCACCCTTGAAATATTTACGGGATTGAGCGGCGCGCCGTAGACCGAAGTTTCAGAGGTGGACCCCATTGCAAATTCGTCCATATTGGTTTTGCCGAGGAGTACCGCCCCCTGCGCCTTCAGCTTTTCCCACACGCACGCGTCGTAGTAGGGCCTGAAGCCTTCGAGTATCTTTGAACAGCAGGTTGTGGGCAGTCCGTCCGTGGCGATATTGTCCTTCAGTGTCATCGGTATGCCCGTGAGCGGCGAGGCTTTGCCTTCGGCTATCAGTCTGTCCGCATAGTGCGCGTCCGCGCGCGCCTCTTCAAAAGTATCTGAAACATAGGCGTTGAGTACGGGGTTGAGTTTTTGTATGCGGGAAATATAGCGCTCCGTAAGCTCCGCAGAGGTTATCTCGCCGCTTTTAAGCATCTTTGAAAGGGTAAGTATTCTTCCGCTCATTTCACCACCCGCTTTACGGCGAAGTAACCCTTTTCGCCGTGAACGTTGGAAAGTATCTTTTCATTGGGAAGGCTGGGCCTTACCTCGTCCGCGCGCAAATCTTCAAGCGCAACCTCGCGGGAGCCCACCTCCCTTATGCTGGAGGCGTCGCCCTCCACCTCGCTGTTTATCGTATCGCAGAAAGCTATAATATCTTCAAAGCCGCCCTTGAACTCTTCCAGGGCTTCGTCTGAAAATTCCAGCCTTGCGAGGCGGGCGAAAGTTTTAAGCTGTTTATCTGTAATTGCCATATATGTGCCGCCCTTTTAATTAACTTCTCACCTTTATGTGTACTTCCCTCAGCTGGGTTTCCGTCACCTCGCCGGGCGCGCCGCACATTAAATCCTGTGCGGAGGCGCTCATAGGGAAGGCTATTACTTCGCGGATATTTTCCTCATTCTTAAGCAGCATTATCATTCTGTCCACGCCGGGGGCCATACCCGCGTGAGGGGGTGCGCCGTATTTGAACGCCGTGTACAGCGCGCCGAACTTAGCCTTCAAATCTTCCTCCGTGTAGCCGGCTATTTCAAACGCCTTGACCATTACTGACAGGTCGTGATTGCGCACCGCGCCTGAGGAAAGCTCTACGCCGTTGCACACTATGTCGTACTGGTAGGCGAGTACTTCCAGCGGGTCCTTGCTATCAAGCGCTTCAAGCCCGCCCTGCGGCATAGAGAACGGGTTGTGCGTAAAGCCGGTCCTGCCCGTCTCTTCGTCGATTTCGTACATAGGGAAGTCGTTTATGAAGCAGAAGCGGTAAGCGTTCTCCTCTATCAGGCCAAGCCTTTTGCCCAGCTCCTGCCTTATCTGTCCGGCGAGGCGGGGAGCTTTGTCCGCGCTGTCTGCTATGAAGAATATCGTGTCGCCCGCTTTGAGGTCTGCAAGCTTCAGAAGCTCGCCCTTGAGGGGCGCGGGAATAAATTTATCTATGGGGCCCTTGTAGGAGAGGTCCTCCCCCACCTCAAGATAGCCGAGGCCGCCCATACCTATTGACAGGGCGTAGGCAAGCAGCTTTTCGTGGAAGCCCTTGGACATATCTGCGTGTACCTTTACGGCGCGCACTGTGGCGCTCTGGAAAGGTTTGAACGTGCAGCGCGAGAAGAACTCCGTCAAATCTGTTATTTTAAGCGGATTCCTGAGGTCGGGCTTGTCCGTGCCGTATTCAAGCATTGCCTTTTCGTAGGAAATTACGGGGAAGGGCAGCGAAGTAACCTTGCTGCCTTTGGGCGCAAACTTTTTGAATGTGTTGTACAGCACCTTTTCGCCGACGGCGAACACGTCCTCCTGGGTGGCGAAAGCCATCTCGAAGTCGAGCTGGTAAAATTCGCCGGGGGAACGGTCTGCACGGGCGTCCTCGTCGCGGAAGCAGGGAGCTATCTGGTAATACCTGTCTATCCCGCCCACCATCAGAAGCTGTTTGTACTGCTGGGGCGCCTGCGGAAGGGCGTAGAACTTGCCCTTGTAACGGCGGGAAGGCACTATGTAGTCCCTCGCACCCTCCGGCGAGGAGGCGCACAGAATGGGCGTCTGCACTTCAAGAAAGCCCATCTTCTCCATCTGCGAACGAAGGTAGGCGATAACCTTTGAACGGAAGATTATATTTTCCTTGACCTTGCGGTTTCTCAAATCGAGAAAGCGGTATTTGAGGCGCAGGTCCTCCCTCGTCTCCTTTGAGGTCATAATCTCAAAGGGGAGCTGTTCGCGCACCTTGCCCAGCACCGTGACGGACTTGCAGTCAAGTTCTATGGTGCCGGTGGGAATTTTGGGGTTGTACGTCTCTTCGTCGCGCGCGTCGATTACGCCGCTGACGGTGACGCAGTCCTCTTTATTCAGCCCGTCCAGAAGGGACGTATCGCGCATAACAACCTGAACCACGCCGTAATAGTCCCTGAGGTCTATAAACGAAACGCCGCCGTGGTCGCGTATATTTTCCACCCAGCCGCAGAGCGTGACTGCTTTTCCGATGTCCGCCTCCGTAAGTTTATCGGCCGTCGTGGTGCGGTAAATTTCTGACATTTTAACTCTCCTTGAATTGCGGACAAATAAAAAAACCGCCCGCCTAAAATTAATTTTAGGACGAACAGTTATGTCCGTGGTGCCACCTAAATTACCGCGTCAAGCGGTCGCTCTGTAAGATTCCTTCAAATCTCCGCCCTTTACGCAGGCATACGGCTTACCCTACTTGTGAAACTTTCAGGCAGCGGCTCGGGAGTGTTATTCGCGCGCATCCTTTCCGCGGGGCTTCCACCTTTCCCCCGCTCTCTGCAGGCGGTTATTGCGCGGTACTTCTCTCCGTCACAGCCTTTATATGCAATGATTATATAACAGCGCGCGCGGCTTTGTCAAATTTTTTTGCGCCGCGCGCGCAATTTTGACCGACTGGGCTATCTTAGTTTGCCCTTGTCCTTCCTTATCTGTTTTACGGTGCGTTCAAAGCCTATGTCCTTGGGGACGTAGTACACCCTGTCTTTGAGTTTATCGGGCAGGTACTGCTGCGCGACGTAGCCGCCTTCATAGTTGTGCGGATACTTATAATCTTTGCTTGCCGCTTTGGTCTTTGCGTCGCCGAAGGTGTTGTCCTTAAGATAGGGCGGAACGCCGTCGTCGTCGCGCACCTCGCGCGCGTCCTTCACCGCGGCGTGATAGGCTATGCAGGCGGCGTTGCTCTTGGGAGCTTCGCAAACGTAAACGATTGCATTTGAAAGCGGTATCAGTCCCTCCGGATAGCCCGTCTTTTCCAGCGCGTACATTGCGGATGTTGCAACGACGAGTGCGTTGGGGTCGGCCATACCCACGTCCTCGGAGGAGTGGATAACCAGCCTGCGCGCAACCGTCATCGGGTCGCAGCCGCCCTCTATAAGGCGCATTGCATAGTACAGCGCGGCGTTGGAATCCGACCCGCGCAGCGACTTGCAGAACGCCGAAAGATAGTCGTAAAATTCGTCCTCGTTGTAGGAGAGAGCCTTGCGCTGTATGGACTGTTCCGCGTCTTTGAGCGCAACCTTAATCTTACCGTCCGCCTGCGCTGGCGTGGTAAGAACGGCCAGCTCCAGCGCGTTGTACGCCGTGCGCAAATCTCCGCCCGCCATACGGGCTATGTGGTCGAGCGCGGCGCCCTCCACCTCCGCGCCGTATTCGCCCAGCCCCCTGCGCCTGTCCTTAAGAGCGCGCTCCAGCGCGCCGCGTATATCCTCAAAGGACAGCCGCCTGAATTCAAACACTCTGCAGCGGGAAACTATTGCGGGGGTCATCGAAGCATACGGGTTTTCCGTAGTGGAGCCTATGAATATAACCGTGCCCTGCTCTATGGCGGGAAGAAGGCTGTCTGACTGCGTCTTGTTGAAGCGGTGGCACTCGTCCAGCATAAGGTAGGTGCGCTTGCCGTACATTTTGAGGTTGTTTTTTGCCTCTTCCACCGCCTTTTTGACGTCCGCCACGCCCGCCTGTACTGCGTTCAGTTTGATAAATTCGCCGTGCGTGGTGGAGGCGATTATGTTTGCAAGCGTAGTCTTGCCCGTGCCGGGAGGCCCCCAGAAGATACAGCTGCCCAGCCTGTCCAGCGAGATTGCGCGCCTAAGCAGGCTGCCCTCCGCAACGATGTGGGACTGCCCAATGAATTCGTGCAGATTGTTGGCGCGCATCCGCTCTGCAAGCGGCTTTGCGCGCTCTTCATTGCCGTTAAAATCAAATAAATCCATAATTTTCAGAAGCGCGCGCCCTGCGCGCGGGTAATCAATCGGCTATAAGCCGCTTTATTCTGTCGGCGTTGGCCTTGCCGAGTTCGTACCCCTCCTGATACACCTTGTCAAGATTTTTGACCACAAACTGGCTTACCCCCTCAAGTTCGGGTTCAAGCAGAAGGTCGCAGGGATAGTCCGCTTCGGCACGCTCGCGGCGGACGTTCTGGTTGTCGAGAGTGTCGAATACTCTTAACAGCATCGCCACGAGGTTGGGTATCTTGTTTACCGGTTCCGCGGTGTTCTTTATTGCGTCCACCGCCACCACGACGTCTGCGCCCAGCTCCTTAGCCTGCCTCACGGGAACGCGGCACATAACTCCGCCGTCGACGAGCAGCATACCGTCATACTCGACAGGTCTGAACACACCTGGTATGGAGGCGGAGGCCTGCACGCCCGTTGCAACCTTGCCCTCCCTGAACACGAACAGCTTTTCAGCGTAGAGGTCTACCGCCGTGCAGGAAAAGGGTATTGCAAGCTGGTCGAAAGTCTTGTCGCCGATGTATTGCAGAAAGAGCTTGTGCAATTTTTTGCTGCGGAATAAGGACAGCCTTGTAAAGGGCATCATGTCCACGTCCACAATATCAAACGTTTTAAGCTTTAAAATTACGTTCCTGATTTCGTCTACGGAGATTCCGCAGGCGTAGCACCCGCCCACGACGGCGCCCATAGAGGTGCCGGAGATGCAGTAGGGTTTTATGCCCTCTTCCTCCAGAGCCTTTAAAAATCCGACGTGAACGACGCCGCGCGCTCCTCCTCCGCCGAGCGCAAGCCCCAACTTTTTGCTCATATTTTCCCCCTTTCGGTAATAGTTTTTATTTATGAACAGACAATTCAGGCGGGCAGGCCGCGCCATAAAATATATACTGCTTGCCCTCATTCTCGCGGCCTTTTCCGCCGCGCTGATTATCCGACCCGAAAGGTACATACAGCAGTGTTTTGAGGGCATTGCTCTGTGGGCGCAGTGCGTGCTGCCGTCGCTCTTTCCGTTTATGGTGGTATGCGCCATACTCACCAACACGGGCATAGCCGCGCGCGCCTCCGCTCCGCTTTCACGGGCGGCGGGAGTTCTCAGGCTGCCGCCCGCCGCCGCGGCCTGCTTTGTTATGAGCATAAGCTCAGGCTACCCTGCGGGAAGCAGGACTGTGAGTGAATTTTATTCGGCGGGATATGTAAACGCAGAGGGTTGCAAAAAGCTTGCCTGCCTGTGTTCAACTTCAGGTCCGCTGTTTGTGATAGGCACGGTGGGCGTAAAGATGTTTTCAAGCGCGTCCGCGGGCTTTGCCCTGTTCTTTGCCCACGCAGGCGCAGTTCTGCTGTGTTCGCTTATATTTTCCCTTGCCGGCAGGCCGTGCGGCGGGGGCGTGCCACTCGCCAGACTCAGGGGCGACGTGTTGCAGGAAAGTTTTTACGGCGCGGTCAGCGCCGCCCTGACGGCGGGCGCGTTTATCGCCTTTTTTTATACGGCCGCGCTTATGGCGCAGGACTTCTATCTGCTGTACCCCGTAGAAAAGCTCATATGCCTGTTTGCCGACGAAGCCGTTGCAAAGGCAGTGTGCGCAGGATTGGTGGAGATGACGGGCGGCATAGCGCTGCTGGCAAAGTCCGGCAGTGCGCTGGCAGTTCCGTTTGCAGGATTTTTAATCACCTTCGGCGGGGCGTGCGTGCTGTTGCAGCAGCTCAGCTACCTTACGAAAGCAGGCATAAAGCCGTCCGTATTTATAATTCATAAATTCGTTCAGGGGGCGGTGTGCTTTCTGCTCCTTCTCCCCTTTGCTTAATATTAGTAGCAGCCTATCAGGCGGAAAGAGAGCGTGGCCTGCCTGAGCGCGGCGAGCGCCTCCTTTACCTCCGCACGGGAATAGTCTGCGGCAATCTCTATAAAAAAGTTGTACTCCCCCACCCTGTCCTTTATGGGGCGGGATTCAATCTTGGTCATATTCAGATTGTAGCGGTTTATAATTTCCAGCAGGCGCATCAATGCACCGGGGACGTGGTGGTTGCAGGTCAGGCAGAAATACACCTTATCCGACCTGAAATCTTCCGGAATACTCCCCTTTATTATCAGCAGAAAGTATGTATAGTTGTTCTTTTCGTCCGAGATACACTCTTCCGACACGTCATACCCACTGCCAGCCGCCTGCGCGCCAGCGATTGCCGCGTCGGCGGGGCCCTCTATGCAGGATATGCCCGCAGTGGTGGAATTTACGGGGATTAGTTCGGCCGAGGGATAGTTTTCACGCAAAAAAACCGCGCACTGGTCCAGCGCCTGTCTGTGAGAAAAAATTCTCTTCACCGCAGAGCGGTCCGCGCCGGCAAGCGTTATGAGGCGATGTTCTATGCGGAGTTTATATTCCCTTATGGCGGACAGCTCTTCATACCGCTCCAGAAGGTCCATATTCTGGAGTACTCCGCCGTTTATGGTATTTTCTATGGGCAGCACAACGGCGTCCGTCTGTCCGTCGAGGAGCGACCTTACAACGCCGTAAAACGTGCGGTATTCCTGCAACTGCGCGCCGCCGCACATTACCTGCGCGGCGAGGTGAGTATAGCTGCCCTCAGGGCCGAGATAACCTACCTTTTTATAATTCATAACACTGCACCTGCGGCAACCGTCCGCTCTATACCTTATCGGCGATGTCAAGGAGCAACCTCTCTGTGTCCGCCCAGCCGAGGCAGGGGTCCGTTATGGACTTGCCGTAGACGACGTCCTCCTTCTGGTTGCCTTCCTCTATGAAGCTCTCTATCATAAAGCCCTTGACTATGCCCTTGAAATCTTTGTCGTATATCCTGTTCTGCATTACCTCTTCGCAGATGCGTATCTGCTGCCTGAATTTTTTGCCGCTGTTGGAGTGGTTGGCGTCAATAATTATGGCGGGGTTTTTGAGGTCGGACTTTGCGTAGCCTTCGGCCACCTGCATTACAAATTCGTAGTGGAAATTGGGAATATCGTTGCCGTAGCCGTCCACCGCGCCGCGGAGTATTGCGTGCGCCAGCGGATTGCCGAAGGTTTTCACCTGCCAGCCGTTCAGTTTGAACACCTGTCCGCTCTGCGCGGCGTAAATTGAGTTTAGCATTACAAGTATGCTTCCGCTCATCGGATTTTTGATTCCCACGGGCCCGTCTATGCCGCTTGCTACCAGCCTGTGCAGCTGATTTTCGCTTGAACGCGCGCCCACCGCCACATAGGACAGGAGGTCGTCCACATACCCGTAGTTGGCGGGGTACAACATCTCGTCTGCGGCGGAAAGGCCGCTTGCCTCTATGGCCTTTATGTTGAGTTCCCTTATGGTGAGAATACCTTTGAGTATATCCTCCCCCTTGGCGGGGTCGGGCTGGGAGAACATTCCCTTGTAACCCACGCCCTTGGTGCGCGGTTTGTTGGTGTATATTCTGGGGACGAGTACAAGCTTGTCCTTTACCCTTTCGTTGAGTTTGCCGAGCCTCTCCACATAATCGAGTACGGGCGCCGTTTCGTGAGCAGAACACGGGCCGACTATCACCACGAGCTTGTCGCTCTTACCCGTTATTACGTCGGTTATCAGCTTGTCGCGCCCGGCCTTTATCGCCGCAAGCGAGGCGGGCATAGGCACCATCTGTTTAATCTCTTCAGGTTCGGGTATCTTTATCTGTATTTCAAACATTCTTTTCCTCCAGCATCTTCCTGAAATCTTCCTCTATCTCGCGGGGAACATAGTCAAAATAATCCTTTGCAAACTTTACGGAGTTTTTTACGAGCGTAGAGCTGACCTGTATCTTGTCCTGTTCGGCGGGAATATATATTGTGACTATGTCCTCCATCAGCTTTTTATTGGCGAAGAAGTCCCTGTTTTCATACGCGAGGTCTGTACCGTCGCGCACGCCGCGCACATAAAAGACAGTATTCTCCTGCCTCAGCACGTCCACAGCGGCCCCGTCTGAAATTATCACCCTGACGGCGGGGTTGCCCTCAAAAAGCTTTTCAATGAGCGCCCTGCGCTGCTGCACCGTAAGCAGCGGCGTTTTGGAGGTGTTCACCATTATTGCGACTACAACTTCGTCAAATATCTTCAGGCAACTTTCCACTACGGCCCTGTGACCCGAAGTGGGCGGGTCAAACGTGCCGGAAAATACGCACTTTTTCATTTACTTTCTCCCTGCGCGGCAAAAAATGAGAGATACGTCTTGCCGTACTTTCTCTCGTCATAGAGGGTCAGCCCTCCGCTGTCGCCGCTGAACGCGCGGTCCCGCTCATATACAACCGTACCGCCAGCAGAGAGCAATCCGCGCTCGCCTATAATTTTTACGGCCGCCGCGCCGCAGTCGTCCGCATAGGGCGGGTCTATGAATATTATGTCAAACTTTCCGTCCGCTGCCGCAAGGCAGGCGGCATAGTCGGCGCGCGTGATTTTATAGTCCGCCTCCCCCTTAAGCTTTTTAAGGTTGCTCCTTAAAATGGCGAGGCTGGCCTCCGATATGTCGTTGAAATGGACGTATTCCGCCCCGCGCGAAAGGCACTCTATGCCAAGGTTGCCGCTGCCGCAGAACAAGTCAAGCACCCTTGCGCCCGCAACCCTGAACATCAGTATATTGAAGAGGCTCTCCTTTACCCTGTCCGCCGTGGGACGCACGTCCCTGCCTGAAAATTCCGCCAGACATAGCCCCCTGTACCTGCCGCCTATTACCCTCACTTGCTGTTCCTTTTGCGCCCCTTGGAACGCTCTTCGGGAATATCCACAACCACGCGCTTGCTGTCGCGCTCGTATCTGTTTTCCTCATAGTAGTGCTTCTTTTTGCCCTTGCGCTTGTCGTCTTCGGCACGGGAAATCTTTTGCTGGCGCTTTTCTTCGCTGTACCTGCCGAATATGTAAAAGCCGCCGTGTATGGCTATGGGGAACACTATCATCAGGAGATAGTACGGCTGGGGTATGTTGCCGCTGCCTATCAGGTCTAACGGAGCTACCGCCCAGC